>JALWQC010000157.1 GCA_027080755.1 Paracoccaceae bacterium | reverse complement strand
CCTGTTATGCGCTGACGGACGCGGATTATGAAACCATCATGGTCAACTGCAACCCCGAAACGGTTTCCACGGATTACGACACCTCGGACCGGCTGTATTTTGAGCCGCTGACGATGGAGTCGGTAATGGAAATCCTGCGGGTGGAACAGGAAAACGGCACCTTGCACGGGGTGATCGTGCAGTTCGGCGGGCAAACGCCGCTGAAGCTGGCCAATGCCTTGCAGGACGCGGGTATTCCCATCCTCGGCACCAGCCCCGACGCGATCGATCTGGCCGAGGACCGCGAGCGGTTCCAGAAGCTGCTGAACGATCTGGGCCTGAAACAGCCCTATAACGGCATTGCCTCCAGCCCGGAAGAGGCCTTTGAAATCGCGCAGGATGTCGGCTATCCGCTGGTGATCCGTCCGTCCTATGTGCTGGGCGGGCGTGGCATGGAAATCGTGCGCGACGACGCCCATCTGAAACGCTATATAACCGAGGCCGTGAAGGTTTCGGGCGACAACCCCGTGTTGCTGGACAGCTATCTGACCGGCGCGATAGAGGTGGATGTGGATGCGCTGTGCGACGGCAAACAGGTGCATGTCGCCGGCATTATGGAACACATCGAAGAGGCCGGCGTGCATTCGGGCGATTCCGCCTGCTCGCTCCCGCCCTATTCGCTGGACGCGGACACCATCGCGGAACTGAAACGCCAGACCGAGGCGATGGCGCTGGGCCTGAACGTTGTCGGCCTGATGAACGTGCAATTCGCTATCAAGGACGGCGTGATTTTCGTGTTGGAGGTCAACCCCCGCGCCAGCCGCACCGTGCCGTTTGTTGCCAAGGCCACCGGCTCCCCCATCGCCAGCATCGCGGCGCGGGTCATGGCCGGCGAGTCGCTGTCGAACTTCGATCTGGTGGATCCGAACCTGCCCTATTACGCGGTGAAAGAGGCCGTCCTCCCCTTCAACCGTTTCCCGGGTGTCGATACCCTGCTGGGGCCGGAAATGCGTTCCACCGGCGAGGTGATGGGCCTGGACAAGACCTTTAGCCGCGCCTTCCTGAAATCGCAGCTGGGCGCAGGCACCGACCTGCCCCACGAAGGCACCGTGTTCATTTCCATCAAGGACGCCGACAAAGGCCCGCTGATCCTGGAAGCGGCGCGGATTGTCTCGGATCTGGGCTTTGACATCATCGCATCGCGCGGAACGGCGGCCTATCTGGCGGAAAACGGCATCGCGGCCGAGGTGGTCAACAAGGTCTACGAGGGCCGCCCCAACATTGTGGACCTGATGAAAGACGGCAAGGTGCAACTGGTGTTCAACACCACCGAGGGCGCCCAGTCCATAGAGGACAGCCGCGAGATCCGCTCTGTCGCGCTTTACGACAAGATCCCCTACTACACCACCGCCGCCGGCTGCCGTGCCGCCGCCCGCGCCATGCAGGGCCGCACCGAAAGCGACATAGAGGTCCGCCCGCTGCAGGGGTTCGTGGTCAGGTGAGCCTTGTCCGGCGGTACGGCGACACGGATTTCATAACCGGCCTGCGCTTGCTGGCCGTGTTGATGGTGCTGGTGCATCATACAAATGCGTTTACACAGTTCGGACTGTTCGGGCGGAACTTTACCAATTCCGGCAATCTGGGGGTTATGGTTTTCTTTGTCATTTCCGGTTTCACAATCGCGAAAACCTTTACGGATTCCCCCTCCTACGGGCATTTTCTGACCCGCAGGCTGTTTCGTATCACGCCGCTGTATTATGCCTGCCTGTTTGCAGGG
>JALWQC010000156.1 GCA_027080755.1 Paracoccaceae bacterium | reverse complement strand
GGGGGCGAGGGGGCGGACCGCTTCGTCTTTGACCTGCACGAACCCGGGCGCGACATCATCACCGATTTCACCGACGGCGAGGACCTTCTGGTCATCTCGGGCGGGAATTTCAACGACCTGAGCCTGACACAGGACGGCACGGATGTGGTGATCGGCTGGGGGCTGGACAGCGAATATATCACCCTTCAGAACGTCGATCTGGCCAGCATCGGCGCGGATGATTTCGTGTTCCTCTGACACCCTAACACAAAAGGGCGACCGCAGGGGCCGCCCTTTTTACCGGATTTCCGGCCGGTTATAGCGCTTTGTTATTCCAGCGGAACGGCGATAAACCGTTTGTCCCCGCCCCGATCGACCAGCAACAGAACCGACTGCCGCCCGCCCTTGGCCGCATCCGCAAAGGCACGCAGCACGTCGGCGGGGCTGTTCACCGGCTGCTGGCTGACCTCTACGATCACATCGCCCGCTTTCAGCCCCTTCTGGAAGGCCGGCGAGTCCGGAGCCACCTCCAGAATGACAACACCGGTTGTTTCCTCGGGAATGTCGAACTGCGCCCGTGTGTCCGCTGTCAACGCCCCGAGGGTCAGCCCCTCGCCCGTCTGTTCCGGTGCAGGGGTGGCGGTGTCATTGCCGGCAACGCCCAGCGCCTCTTCCAGACGGCCAAGGGTTACCTGCAGGGTTTTTTCCTTGCCGTCGCGCATCACCACCACATCGACGGTTTTACCCACGGCCGTGTCGGCCACGGTGCGCACCAGCGTGCGGATCCCGTCCACCGGCTTGCCGTCAAAGGACAGGATCACGTCCCCCGGCTCCATCCCGGCGGCCTTGGCGGGGCCATCGGGGACATCGGTCACCAGCGCGCCCTCGGGGCTGTCCATATCCAGCGCGGCGGCGATGTCCTCGCTCAGGTCCTGAATGCGCACACCCAGCCAGCCGCGGCGGGTTTCCCCGAATTTGATCAGCTGGTCCACCACCTCGGACACCACGGCCGAGGACATGGAATAGCCCAGCCCGATAGACCCCCCGTTCGGCGTCAGAATGACCGAGTTCACACCGATCACATCCCCGTCCATATTGAACAGCGGCCCGCCGGAATTGCCCCGGTTGATCGCCGCATCCGTCTGTATGAAATCATCGTAAGAGCCGGACAGAACCCGGTTGCGCGCCGAGATAATCCCGGCCGAGACCGAAAACCCCTGCCCCAGCGGATTGCCCACGGCAATCACCCAGTCCCCGACCCGCGCCGCATCGGAATCCCCGAATTGGACAAAGGCCAGCGGCGTGGGCGATTCCACCTTCAGCACGGCAATATCCGTGCGCTCATCCGTGCCGATCACCTTGGCGACCAGCGTTTCACCGGCAAAGGTTTCCACCTCTATCTGATCGGCATCCGCGATCACATGGTTGTTGGTAACAATATAGCCGTCCGCCGAGATGATAAAGCCCGAGCCCAGCGCCTCGCCGCGCAATTGCGGCTGCTCCTGCGGGGTGTTCTGGCCGTTGAAATCCTTGAACAGATCCTCCAGCGGGGAACCTTTGGGCACCACGGGGGCCTGTCCGCCACGGGGTTCGACCACGGCAACGCTGGTAACGATATTGACCACGGCGGGGCTGATCTGGTCCACCAGATCGGCGAAACTGTCCCCGGGGCCACGGGCGGTTGCGCCCAGCGGCGCCAGCAGAACCAGCGTGAAAAGGGTTACAAACACCGCCAGCGGGGCTTGACCCGCGGTTTCGGCGCCTTTGAAGGAACGAAA
>JALWQC010000155.1 GCA_027080755.1 Paracoccaceae bacterium | reverse complement strand
GCAGAAACCCGTTCCAACCCGTGGCTGGCCGAATTGCAGCAGGAAATGTTCGTGGAAATCAACACCCGCGACGCCAACAATCTGGGCGTTCGTGACGGCCAGCAAGTCTGGGTCGAGGGTGCCGAGGGCGGCCGGGTCAAGGTTATGGCCATGGTCACCGAACGCGTCGGCGAAGGGGTGGCCTTCATGCCGTTCCACTTCGGCGGGCAGTTCCAGGGCAAGGACCTGCGGGACAAATATCCCGAAGGTGCCGACCCCTATGTCCTGGGCGAGGCGGCAAACACCGCCATGACCTACGGGTATGACTCTGTAACCCAGATGCAGGAGACGAAAGCGTCGCTCTGCAAGATTTCCGCAGCTTAAGGAGGATTGAGAAATGGCTAGAGTAAAATTCCTCTGTGATGCGGAACGCTGCATCGAGTGCAACGGCTGTGTCACCGCCTGCAAGAAGGAACACGAGGTGCCCTGGGGCATCAACCGCCGCCGTGTTGTTACGGTAGGGGATGGCAAACCGGGCGAGCGGACGATCTCTATCGCTTGTATGCACTGCTCGGACGCGCCTTGTATGGCCGTTTGTCCGGTGGACTGTTTCTACCAGACCGCCGACGGCATCGTTCTGCACGACAAGGATCTGTGCATCGGTTGTGGCTACTGCTTCTATGCGTGCCCGTTCGGTGCGCCGCAGTATCCGCAGGCGGGCAACTACGGTTCGCGCGGCAAAATGGACAAATGCACATTCTGTGCCGGTGGTCCCGAAGAAAACGGATCCGCCGAAGAGTTCCAGAAATACGGCCGCAACCGTATTGCCGAAGGCAAGCTGCCGATCTGTGCCGAGATGTGCGCAACCAAGGCCCTGCTGGCCGGTGACGGGGACCAGGTGTCCGCCATCTACCGCGAGCGTGTGGTCCTGCGCGGTTTCGGCTCCGGCGCCTGGGGTTGGGGCACGGCCTACAACTCCAAGGCTGGCGGCTGATACCCGGCTTAACTGGCGGGCCGTGGGAATGGCCCGCCGATCAGACTTCAAACCGGTCTGCCATCTGGCGGAAAGGACCGGGAAAGGCCGAGAACGTGACATCCCGATTTAAAAAATCCAAGTTTTCCCTGCCGGCCGTTCTGGCCCTGCTGCTGGCCGCTTTCTGGCTGGCGCTGGTGTCGGGGCCTGTGCAGGCATCGGTGCGGGCACCGGACAGTTCCGTCAACAACACGGTGCATAATTTCGACGACCCCAATTCCGACGGTCCGCCCAACACGCTGGGCGATGAATCGCGCACGCAATACTGGAGCGATGTGCGCCATGGTGTCGAGGGGGTGGCCTCCTCGGACACGGCGACGGGGTTGATGATCCAGTCGCGCGGCGAGGACTGGCGCCTGTTCCGCAGGGCCTATATCACCAAATACAGCGGCTGGGTTCTGGTCGGGGTGATCGGCCTGCTGATGCTGTATTACCTGATCCGCGGCAAGATGAAGATAAAGGGCGGGCGCTCGGGTAAAATGATCGCGCGTTTCGATACGCTGCACCGCGTGGTGCACTGGTTTATCGCCGGCGTTTTCCTGTTTCTGGCCTTCAGCGGTTTTATCATTATGCTGGGCCGTTACACGCTGGCCCCCTACATTGGCAAAGAGGCAAACGCGGTTATAACCAGCGCCGCCTTGCAGGGCCATAACCTGTTCGGGCCGCTGTTTATATTCGGCCTGATCTGGATGTTTATCAAATTCGTCCCGGGCAATATTTTCCAGCTGGTCGATTTCAAATGGATATTC
>JALWQC010000154.1 GCA_027080755.1 Paracoccaceae bacterium | reverse complement strand
GGGACTGGCGAGTGATATTGATATATCCCGATGAATCCATTCTGACACCTTTCCGATCTGGCATTCTTGCCGTTGTTGTTCCCGTTATGGGGGGCGAAAGTTAAGAAACCCTCAAAATCCGCCGGCTATTTTGACCAGCACCGTATCCTTGAAAAAATTGACCAGAAGCTGGCCGGAATAGCCCATGGACAGCCAGAAAACCGCCACGATTGCGGCCAGTTTCGGCACGAAGGTCAGGGTGGCCTCTTGTATGGAGGTCAGGGCCTGGAACAGCCCGATAACCAGCCCGACGGTCAGGGCGACGGACAGCACCGGCATGGCCGACAGCAGGGCAACCCACAGGCCTTCGCGCAGGAAATCAAGGATTTCCGCATCCTGCATCAGACGGGCATCCGCAGGATTTCCTGATAGGCCTCTACCACCTTGTCGCGCACGGTTACGGCGGTTTCGATGGCGATCTGGCTGGCGGCGAGCGCCTGCACGACAGAGCTGGCGTCGGCCTTGCCCACCATGCCGGCCTTGGCGGTTTCCTCGCCGGCGCGCATGGTTTTCATGAAATCGCCGGCAATCTGGGCGAACAGGTTGGAATCGCCGGACCCGGCCGGTTCGGGGCGCGCGACATTGCGGGCGTTTGTGTAAAGCTGTGAGGCTATATGTGCAGTTTTATCCATAATTTTCGCCTTTCTAGCGACGCAGTAGATCAAGAAGCGAGGTGGTCATCTGGCGGGCCTGGTCGAACATGCGCAGGTTTGCCTCGTAGGATCGCTGTGCCTCGCGGGCATCGGCGATTTCCACCATCAGGTTGACGTTGGAGGATTCGTAATAGCCGTCCTCGTCCGCCATCGGATTGGCCGGATCGAACAGGCGTTCCGGTTCCGTCCGGTCCAGCCGGACGCGCCCGACCCGGACCGCGCCGGACTGGCCCGAATCGTCCAGAACCTGCCGGAAGGGGACAAGTTTGCGCCGGTAGCCCGGGGTATCGGCATTGGCGATATTTTCCGAGGACAGCCGCAGGCGTGTCGATTGTGCGGCCATGCCGCTGACACTGGCGGACATGGAATTTAACAGGGTGCTCATGTGGGGGGACTCCGTTATCTGATGCGGCCCATTCCGGCGCGCAGGATGTCGAGGGACTTGCCGTAAATGCCAAGGGCCAGATCGTGTTCCATGCGGATATCGGCGGAACGCACCATCTGGTCCTCCAGCGAAACGGTGTTGCCGTTGGGATCCTCTGCGCCAAAGGCGGAGGATTCGAAGCTTTCATAGCCGCCGGTATCGTTGAACGGGATATGCCCGGGCCGCGGGGGGCGCGGGGCGAACATCCGGTCGGAGGCGGTATAGGTGTCGGCAAAGCTGGCGATATCGCGGGCCTTGAAGCCGGGGGTGTCGGCATTGGCGAGGTTGTTCGCAATCACCGTCTGGCGTGCCGAGGCATGGTCGGCAAGCCGGCCTGCCATTTGCAGGATTCCGATGCTGAATTTCATTTTAAGGGTTCTCCCTTGCTGCATGTAAGGTGATTCTTAACCCTTGTTGGTGAACAAATGGTTAGCAAACCGGAAAAGGAGCGAATCATGTTCGTTGACTTCAAACCCCTGACCAATGCCCTGCGGGAAATCCCGCCGTTTCGCCGTTTCGGGCGGGTGGTGGCGGTGGAATCTGCCGCCATTCGTATCGGCGGGCTGTCGTTGCAGGCCCATGTCGGGGATCAGGTGCGGATCCTGCGGCGCTCGGGCGGGGAGGTCGGGGGCGAGGTTGTCTCGCT
>JALWQC010000153.1 GCA_027080755.1 Paracoccaceae bacterium | reverse complement strand
CCTGCTGAACATCGTACGCATCAAATCCGCCTGTCGCCGCGCCGGCATCGCGAAACTGGACGGCGGGCCGAAGGGGGCGACGATCCAGTTCCACCGTGACAAATTCGCCAACCCCGCCGGTCTGGTGAAATTCATCAATGACCAGAAAGGCTTGGCCAAGGTGCGCGACAATAAAATCGTCATCCGGCGCGACTGGAAAAACAACGCCGACAAGATCAGGGGCGCCTTTGCCATCGCCCGCGATTTGGCGGCGCTGGCGAAAAAATAGCCCCCGGGGTCGTGCGGGGGCCGGGATCGAAACCGGACGGCGGAAAAAATGCGGCCAAGGGCGAAAAAGTCGAAAATTCCCCTTGCCCACCCCGAAAATTCGGTTTATCAGCCTTCCACGGAACGGGTGATTAGCTCAGTTGGTAGAGCGCTTCCTTTACACGGAAGATGTCGGGAGTTCGAGCCTCTCATCACCCACCATTCCCCCCCCTCGCAGACGGTTGGCAGGATGGCACGCTAGGGTCGTCCCCGCAGGGCAGGCGGCCGGCATACACCCGCCGCCCGATTGTTCATTCCGCCCGATAGCGCAGCAGGCGCAGGGCGTTCATTGTTACCAGAACCGTTGCCCCCGTATCGGCAAAAATCGCCATCCACAGGGTTGTGACCCCGAACAGGGTGGTGATCAGGAAAATCCCCTTCAGCCCCAGCGCAATAGTGATGTTCTGGCGGATGTTTTTCATGGTTTCGCGCGACAGGGCGATCAGCGCCGGCACGTCCATGACCTTTTCGTGCAGCAGCACTGCATCGGCGGTTTCGATGGCCACATCCGTTCCCCCGCCCATAGCAATGCCCACATCGGCGGCGGCCAGGGCAGGGGCGTCGTTGATGCCGTCCCCGACCATGCCGATGGTGGTGCCCTGACGCAGGCGCGATATCGCCTGCAGCTTGTCGGCGGGCATCAGTTCCGCCTGCACCTCGATCCCCAGCTTTTGCGCCAGCGCATTGGCGGTGCGGGCGTTGTCGCCGGTCAGCATGGTGGCGCCGACCCCCAGGCGTTTCAGGCGTTGCATGGCCTCTACCGCGTCGGGGCGCAGCTCGTCGCGCATGGCCAGCAGGCCCAGCGGGCGGGAGTCCTCCAGCACCATAACCACGGTTTTGCCTTCGGATTCCAGCGCGGCGATTGTGGCCTGCCGGTCCTCTGACAGCGGGGCGATGCTGTTGCCGTAGCGCGGCGAGGCCACCACAACCGTTTTGCCCCCGACCAGCGCCTGCACCCCGCGCCCCTGCAGGGCCTGTGCCTCGGTGGCTGCGGGGATGTCCAGATCGCCGGCACGCGCCAGAATCGCCTGTCCCAGCGGGTGTGAAGAGGTCGCCTCTACCGCGCCGGCCATCTGCAACAGATGCGCCTCGTCCGTGTCGAACAGCACGATATCCGTCACCTGCGGCGTGCCTTCGGTCAGGGTGCCGGTCTTGTCAAAGGCAACGCGGGTGATCTTTCCCACCGCCTCCAGCACCGCGCCGCCCTTCATCAGCAGCCCTTGCCGCGCCCCCGAGGAAATCCCCGAGGTCACCGCCGCCGGCGTTGACAGCACCAGCGCACAGGGGCAGCCGATCAACAGCACCGCCAGCCCTTTGTAGATCCACGCCACCAGATCCCCCCCGAACAGCAGCGGCGGCACAAAGGCCACCAGCGCCGCCAGAACGATCACGCCGGGGGTGTAATAGACGCTGAAATTGTCGATAAACCGCGCCGTCGGGGATTTGGAGGCCTCGGCGTCCTCCACCATCTGCAGGATCCGCGCGATCACATTGTTGTCTGCCGTGGCAGTCGTGCGCACCCGCACCAGCCCGTCGGCATTGGTCGCCCCGGCATAGACCGTATCCCCGACCCCCTTGTGGCGCGGCACGGATTCGCCGGTGATGCTGGATTCGTTAAATGCGGATTCGCCGGCGACAATTTCCCCGTCCGCCGGCACATAGCCCCCGGGCTGCACCTCTACGATGTCCCCGATTTCCAGCGCCGAGGCCGGCACCTCGCGCACCTTGTCCCCGTCTACCAGCAGCGCGGTTTTGGGCACCAGATCTGCCAGCGCCTCTACCGATTTGCGGGCCTTGGTGGCGGCTACCATTTCCAGCAGCTCGCCGATCAGGAACAGAAAGACGACCACGGCCGCCTCTGCCGCCTGATCAATGAAGATCGCGCCGATAACGGCAATGGTTACAAGGGTTTCGATGGTAAACGGCTGTCCGGCCAGCGCCCCCATGAATGCCTTTTTCGCCAGGGGCGCCAGCGCCAGCAACGCGGCGGCGGAAAAGACATAGAAGGCCGCCTGCGGCAAGACCACCGCCAGCACCGTGGCAATCGCCAGCAGGGCGCCGGATGCGATTACCAACTGCCCCTTGCGGGTCTGCCACCAGCCTTGCGGGGCAGGGGGCGCGCTCTCCTCTGATATGACACGATAGCCCAGTTTCTCGACGGCGCGGGTGACTTTGGCCTCCATCTCGGCGGCATTGTCCACCTCCAGCTTCAGCTTCTGGCTGGAATAGTTCAGCGTCGCGCCTTCCACCCCCTGAAGGGCGCAAACGGCGCCTTCGACCTTGCTTGCACAGCTCGGGCAGTCCATCCCGTCCACTTTCAAAACCAGACTATCGGCCATTGGTGATTCCCCTGAATTCGGTTGCGTTGCCCCCGATATACGATCTCTAGCGGCTATAGCTTCAAGGGCTTTGTCAAAGTTTTTTATTTTCCCGTCGTAATCCGCTTGACGCGCGAAATCCGCAACAGTAGAACCCCCACAGTCAGGGCAATAGCCGTGGCAACAGGTAAATGCGCGGTTGTAGCTCAGCTGGTTAGAGTGCCGGCCTGTCACGCCGGAGGTCGCGGGTTCGAGCCCCGTCAACCGCGCCATTTTCCACCCGGCCGTCAGGCCATGCGCGGTTGTAGCTCAGCTGGTTAGAGTGCCGGCCTGTCACGCCGGAGGTCGCGGGTTCGAGCCCCGTCAACCGCGCCACTTCCCCCCTCTCCGATCCGCTCCCGATCCGCCCGATATGCGAATACTCTAAAATACAGGATAAAAAGGCTTAGCACGCTTCGCTTGCTGCGGTATAATGGCACCATAATCAATTTTGCATAAGGATTCGCTCCATGTTCAACAAATCCCTGATAACCGGTGCCATGCTGGCCCTTGCCCCGCTGACGGCCAGTGCGCAGGCCGTTACGCCGGCAGCGGCCACCCCCCTCGTCGATGCGACGGATCCGGCGGTGATTGCCGCCCTGATCCAGGACCTTGGCTACAAGGCCAAGCTGACGACCGACAGCGTTGGCGACCCGATGATCAATTCTTCGGCTCATGGCTATGATTTTGATGTTTTCTTTTATGACTGCACCGATAACGCCAATTGCCGCGCCATCCAGTTCAGCGCCTCTTTCGATATGACGGACGGCATGTCCCTGACCCGGGCCGAGGATTTCAATCGCGACAAGCGTTGGGTCAAGGTCTACCTGAACGACGAAAGCGATCCGCGCGTTGAAATGGACTACAACCTTTATGGCGGTGTTTCCGTTGCCAACTTCAACGACACGGTTGATTGGTGGCAGGTGATGATGCAGCAGTTTATCGACTACATCGATTTCTGATCTGTCAAAGATTCGTAAAAAGGCGTGCGACGGGAATTTCGCGCGCCTTTTTCTATGCCCGCGTGATTCTTTTCCGTCCGCGCGTGCCGGCCCCGGAAAACCTTGCCGGAAAGTACCGGTTTTCACGGCGCGGCCCTTTTGGCGGGGCGAGGGGCCCAAAACCCCTTGTATACAGGTGTATACTCCGAATTTACCCACCAAAAACCGGCGGATTGCCCTGAAAAACCTGACATATTCGCAAAGTGGAATGTGTAGAAAAACCCCGCCCGAAGGCCGCCATTCTGTTGACCTGCCATAGCGGTAGGAGTAAACCCGACGCGACTCTGGCGCCTCTTGAAATATGGCGCATGTGCATTAAGGAGAGGCGACAGTGCAAGACCTTCTACTTGAATACCTTCCCATCCTCGTATTTATCGGGCTCGCCATCGTTCTGGCGATCGTGCTGTCGCTTTCGGCGGTGCTGGCGGCGGTCCACAATCCCGACCCGGAAAAAGTCTCCGCCTACGAGTGTGGTTTCAACGCGTTCGATGATTCCCGCATGCGCTTTGACGTGCGCTTCTATCTGGTCGCCATCCTGTTCATCATCTTCGATCTGGAAATCGCCTTCCTCTTCCCCTGGGCCGTCGCGTTCAAGGATGTGGGGCTGTTCGGCTTCTGGTCGATGATTGTCTTCCTCGGTGTTCTGACCGTGGGCTTTGTTTACGAATGGAAGAAGGGGGCGCTGGAATGGGACTAAGTACCAGCCAGAATTTCGCCGGCGCGGATAAAGAGGCCGCAACAGCCGCCTTGAACGACGAACTGGCCGACAAGGGGTTTCTGCTGACCTCTACGGACGAGGTCATCAACTGGGCGCGCACCGGCTCGCTGCACTGGATGACCTTCGGTCTGGCCTGTTGCGCGGTGGAAATGATCCATACCTCCATGCCGCGCTACGATCTGGAACGTTTCGGGACCGCACCGCGCGCCTCGCCGCGCCAGTCGGACCTGATGATCGTGGCCGGCACGCTGACCAACAAGATGGCGCCGGCCCTGCGCAAGGTCTACGACCAGATGCCCGAGCCGCGCTATGTGCTGTCGATGGGGTCCTGTGCCAATGGCGGGGGGTATTACCATTACTCCTATTCCGTGGTGCGCGGCTGCGACCGTATTGTTCCCGTCGATGTCTACGTCCCCGGCTGCCCGCCGACGGCGGAGGCCTTGCTCTATGGTATTTTGCAGTTGCAGCGGAAAATCCGCCGCACCGGCACAATCGCACGATAGGAGTCGGAGATGCGCGAAGCCCTGTTAAATGTGATCGCCGTGTTGGAGGCCAAGCAGCCCGACGCCCTGGTCTCTGCCGAAATCAACCCGCGGAACGAGCTGGAGGTCTACGTCACCCCGGCCCATATCGTCGATTTCGTCGATTTCCTGAAAACCCACCCCGGGTGCCAGTTCACCAGCCTGATCGACATCACGGCCGTGGACTATCCCGACCGTGAAAAGCGTTTCGATGTTGTCTACCACTTCCTGTCGATGACGCAGAACCAGCGGATCCGGGTGAAAATTTCCGTGGCCGAGGATGAAATGGTCGACTCCATCGTTGAAATCCACCCCTCGGCCAACTGGCCCGAGCGCGAGGTCTTCGATATGTATGGCATCCTGTTCGCCAACCATCCCGACCTG
Source organism: Paracoccaceae bacterium (assembly GCA_027080755.1). Classification (GTDB taxonomy): domain Bacteria; phylum Pseudomonadota; class Alphaproteobacteria; order Rhodobacterales; family Rhodobacteraceae; genus NORP23. Next base: position 1,985 of record JALWQC010000153.1, on the reverse strand, counting down.
CGCCGCCTGCTGACGGACTATGGCTTCAAGGGGCATCCGCTGCGCAAGGATTTCCCCACCACCGGCTATGTGGAGCTGCGCTATGACGAGGCCGAGAAGCGCGTGGTCTACGAACCGGTAGAGCTGACGCAGGAATACCGCCAGTTCGATTTCATGTCCCCCTGGGAGGGTGCCGAATACATCCTGCCCGGCGACGAGAAGAAGGAGGCCTGAGCATGGACGGATCCAACCGCGATGTGCTGACCGGCGAACAGAAAATCCGCAATTTCTCTATCAACTTCGGCCCGCAGCATCCGGCGGCGCACGGGGTGTTGCGCATGGTGCTGGAGCTGGACGGCGAGATCGTCGAACGCGCCGACCCCCATATCGGCCTGCTGCACCGCGGCACCGAAAAGCTGATGGAAAGCCGCACCTATCTGCAAAGCCTGCCGTATCTGGACCGCCTCGACTATGTGGCGCCGATGAACCAGGAACATGCCTGGTGTCTGGCGATCGAAAAGCTGACCGGTGTGGAAATCCCGCGCCGTGCCAGCCTGATCCGCGTGCTGTATTCGGAAATCGGCCGGATCCTCAACCACATCATGAACACCTGTTCGCAGGCGATGGATGTGGGGGCGCTGACGCCGAACCTCTGGGGGTTCGAGGAGCGCGAAAAGCTGATGATCTTTTACGAGCGGGCCTGTGGCGCGCGTCTGCACGCCAACTATTTCCGCCCCGGCGGTGTCCATCAGGACCTCCCCGAGGATCTGCTGGCCGATATCGACGCCTGGGCCGACGAGTTCCCCAAGGTTCTCGATGATATCGAGGCCCTGCTGACCGAAAACCGCATTTTCAAGCAGCGCAACGTCGATGTGGCCGTGGTGTCGCAGCAGGACGTGCTGGACTGGGGCATGACCGGCGTCATGGCGCGCGGTTCCGGCCTGGCCTGGGATCTGCGTCGCGCGCAACCCTATGAATGTTACGACGAATTCGACTTCAAAATTCCGGTGGGCAAGAACGGCGACTGTTACGACCGCTACCTGTGCCGCATGGAAGAGATGCGCGAAAGCGTCAAGATCATCCATCAGGCGATTGAAAAACTGGACCAGTGCAAGGGGGAGGACGTTCTCGCCCGTGGCAAGCTGACGCCGCCCAAACGCGGGGATATGAAAACCTCGATGGAGGCGCTGATCCACCATTTCAAACTGTATACCGAGGGTTTCCACGTTCCCGCCGGCGAGGTTTACGCCTGCGTCGAGGCCCCCAAAGGGGAATTCGGCGTGTTTATCGTCGCCGACGGCACCAACAAACCCTACAAGGCCAAGCTGCGCGCGCCGGGCTACTCGCACCTGCAGGCGGTGGACCACATCGCCAAAGGGCACCAGTTGGCCGACGTGGCCGCCATCATCGGCACCATTGATATCGTTTTCGGGGAGATTGACCGCTAATGCTTCGTCGTCTTTACAATGAACAACCGGCAAGTTTTGCCTTTACCCCCGCCAACCAGAAATGGGCCGAGGCACAGCTGACAAAATACCCCGAGGGGCGCCAGGCCTCGGGGATCATTCCGCTGTTGTGGCGCGCCCAGGAACAAGAGGGCTGGCTGACCAAACCGGCGATCGAATATGTGGCCGACATGCTGGGCATGGACTATATCCGCGCGTTGGAAGTGGCAACATTCTACTTTATGTTCCAGCTTCAACCCGTTGGTTCCATTGCGCATTTTCAGATTTGCGGCACGACAAGCTGCATGATCTGCGGCGCCGAGGACCTGCTGGCCGTCTGCAAGGAAGAAATCGCCGAGCATCCCCACCAGATCAGCGAAAACGGCCTGTTTTCCTGGGAAGAGGTCGAATGTCTGGGCGCCTGTTCCAACGCCCCGATGATGCAGGTCGGCAAGGATTATTACGAGGATCTGACGGCCGATAAATTCCGCGAGCTTCTGCGCGATTTCGCCGCCGGCAAGGTGCCGACGCCGGGTCCGCAAAACGGTCGTTTTGCCGCCG
>JALWQC010000152.1 GCA_027080755.1 Paracoccaceae bacterium | reverse complement strand
GGCGTGCAGCTGTTCGTTCGGGATGTTTTCGATGGTAAACCGGCCGGCATAGTCCAGTTCGAGGATGAAAATTTCGACCTCGCCGATTTTGGCCTCTACCTTCAGTTTGTTGATAACCTCGTACTGGTTTTCCTCGCCCATTTTGCGCGCATCGAGGCTGACCTGCACCTGAAAGGCGGTCTGGCCCTCGGGCATGATGCCCTTTTGCACGGCGATATTCTCGAACGACAAATCGCGGATATACTGGTTCAGAATGTGAACGCGCGGGGGTTGCTGCTGGGCATTGCCCTCGGCGGCACCTGTATTTTCTTCTGCCATTTTCGGCTCCCGATGTGGTTAGTAAACTATGGGGCAGCAATATCACCTATTGCGGGGGGGAACAATCAATCCTTTGGCCTTGTCCAGCCAGAGCCGCCCGGTTCCGCGTTGATGTTGTCCTCTACCACCTCGAAATCCCCGTCCAGAACGGTTTCGGATGCAGGGGTCTGGCTAAAACCGGTGCTGGTATAAACGCTGGCTTGTGCCGTGATCCGCGAGGACAGGAACTTTATCAGCGCCCCGCGCACAGGCGGAACCAGAAGCGCCAGCCCGAGGCTGTCGGTAAAAAATCCGGGCGTCAGCAGCAGCAAACCGGCAATCAGGATAAAAGCGCCGTTGGCGATGGGCTCTGCCGGGTTTTGCCCGCTTTGCAGGCTGGTTTGCATTTTTTCAAGCGCCGCCATTCCCTGTGCGCGCACCAGCCATGAACCGACAATGGCCGTTAGCAGAACAATGGCCAGCGTTGGCCACAGGCCAAGAAACCCGCCGACCTGAATAAACAAACCGATTTCTATGATCGGAACCGCAACAAAGAGTAAAAAGAGCCACATAATCCTTTTCCGTTGTTTTGTTCGGGCCAATGGACTTGACCCCTGACAATGCTTACATAGGTGCGGAAGGGGTCGAACGCCATGTTTGGCCGGAAAATATTCAAAAAGGGGCGTTTTATGGGTTCTCAAGTGGTTCAACTTATCGTTTTGGCAGGGGTTGCGCTGTTTCTGGTGCTGCGGTTGCGCAGTGCGCTCGGGACCCGGGACGGATTCGAGGAAAAGCCGGATATCCTGCCGACCACGCCTTCACGCAAGTTTGATGTGATTGACGGCGGCGGCATTGATCACGACATCGCGGATTATACCGACCCCGACAGCGAGACGGGCAAGGCGCTGGCCGCGATCAAGCGGGTGGAGCCGGGTTTTTCCGTCAACGATTTCATGCGCGGCGCGCGGCAGGCCTACGAGATGATCCTGATGGCCTTTGAAAACGGTGATCTGGATTTCCTGAAACAATATCTGGCCCCCGATGTTTATGAAAGCTTCGCCGCTGTTATCAAAGAGCGGGCCGACAAGGGTTATACGGTAGAGGCCAACTTTGGCGGTGTAAGCGAGCTGAAGCTGCGCGAGGCCCGTTTTGACGAAGAAAACAAAGAGGCCGAGATCACCGTGAAATTCGTTGGTGAGTTGACATCGGTTGTGCGTGATGCTGACGGCAATATCGTCGAGGGCGACCCCCACACCATCGCCCGCCAGACCGACATCTGGACTTTTGCGCGGCTGGTTGGCGGGGATAACCCGAACTGGCTGCTGGTCGGAACCGGGGCGTAAAACGTGGGATGGGACGGCGTAAACGGGGATATCTTAGCGATGATGATCGCGAAATCTGGTCGGCAGTAGCCAGAACCGCAACGCCCTTGCATCCCGCACGGCCGAAGCCCGTGGATTTCGCCCCCGAGCC
>JALWQC010000151.1 GCA_027080755.1 Paracoccaceae bacterium | reverse complement strand
TTCATCGAGCGCCTGGCGCATCACCGCAATCGCCCCGGCCCGGTCGGGCGCCCAGCTGCACAGCTTGGCGATCATCGGGTCGTAATACATGGAGATCTCGCCGCCCTCGTAAACGCCGGTATCGTTGCGCACCGCATGGGTGCCGTCGGCCACCTCGGCGGGCGGGCGGTAACGGGTCAGCCGGCCGATAGAGGGCAGGAAATTGCGGTAGGGATCCTCGGCATAAAGCCGGCTTTCGATGGCCCAGCCGTTGATGCCGATGTCGTCCTGCGTCATCGCCAGTTTTTCCCCGTAGGCGACGCGGATCATCTGTTCCACCAGATCAATGCCGGTGATCAGCTCGGTCACGGGGTGTTCCACCTGCAGGCGGGTGTTCATTTCCAGGAAATAGAAGTTCTGTTCGCTATCGACGATGAATTCCACCGTGCCGGCGCTGCAATAGTCCACCGCCTGCGCCAGCGCCACGGACTGCTCGCCCATCGCCTTGCGCGTTGCGGCGTCCAGAAACGGCGAGGGCGCCTCTTCGATCACCTTTTGCTGGCGGCGCTGGATGGAACATTCGCGCTCATTCAGCCACAGACAGTTGCCGTGCTTGTCGCCCAGCACCTGAATTTCGATGTGGCGCGGCTGGGTGATGAATTTCTCGATGAAAATCCGGTCATCCCCGAAACTGGCCGCCGCCTCGTTTTTGGAGGACTGGAACCCCTCGCGCGCTTCCTCGTCATTCCAGGCGATGCGCATCCCCTTGCCGCCCCCTCCGGCCGAGGCCTTGATCATCACCGGATAGCCGATCTCGTTGGAGATTTTCACAGCCTCGTCGGCATCCTCGATCAGGCCCATATAGCCCGGAACGGTGGAAACCCCGGCCTCTTTCGCCAGTTTCTTGGATGTAATCTTGTCGCCCATCGCCTCGATCGCGCCGGTGGGCGGGCCGATGAAGGCAACATTGATTTCGGCCAGCGCCTCGGCGAATTTCGGGTTTTCGGACAGGAAGCCGTACCCGGGATGCACGGCCTCGGCGCCGGTCTGTCTGACCGCGTCAAGGATTTTGTCCATGACGATATAGGACTGGTTCGCCGGCGGCGGGCCGATATGCACCGCCTCGTCCGCCATGGCCACATGCAGGGCGTTCTTGTCCGCGTCCGAATAGACAGCCACGGTTTTGATGCCCATCTTGCGGGCGGTTTTGATGACACGACAGGCGATCTCGCCACGGTTTGCGATCAGGATTTTCTTGAACATTTCTTCCCCCGCCAATCAGGCAACAAAAAGAGGAGCCCGCGCCACGCGCAGACCCCCCGTTGGAATTACAGTTTCGCGCCGCAGCGCGGTGTGTGTGTCAGCAGCCGTAGGCCATATTGCAGTCGGCACCGCCGACCGTGCCGCCATCATCCGCGCCGGTCGCATTGCCGTCGTCGGTGTCGGGCAAACAGCCCGCCGCCATGTTGCATTCCCCGCCGGATGCGGACGTCCCGCTGTCCGGCAGGATAACATCGCAACCGGCAAAGGCCACGGAGACGGCGCCAAGGGCGACAATCTTGAGGATAGGCAAACTGTTGAACATGTGGATACTCCCGTTTTTGTATAACAGGGGCTTGATTTGCCCCTTAAACGGGAATATCCGCCGAAAATGCCGCCCGATGCAAGGGCGGCGAAAACCGGCGCGCGGAAAGCCGCCGGCCCTGTGGCAAAATCAGCAGCTGTTGGTCTGGTCGCAGGCCAGCCCGATGCCGCCGCCGATAAGCGCCCCCGTGGCGACATCCCCCCCGAC
>JALWQC010000150.1 GCA_027080755.1 Paracoccaceae bacterium | reverse complement strand
TCCGGCAGTGGGTGCAGCAGGTGAAGGCGGCCGGAACGGCGCGGGTGGCGGTGATCGGCTCGCATTACCTGAATTTCCCGAGCGGTGGGGATACGCCGGACAGCGAGCAAAGCCTGCGCCGCACGGTTCGGGTCAAACAGCAGGCCGCCGCGCAGGCCGAGGGGGTGCCCTATGTGGATACCTATGCGTTTATGCGCGGGCAGGTTCTGGCCGGTGTTGTGGCGCAGGGGGACTGGGCCGTCTGGCATCAGGGGGTGAACAATACGCATCTGACGGCGGCGGGCGAACAGGTTCTGGCCGATGCCGTGCGGGCGGCGTTGTTCGTCTAGCGGGTTGCCCCCGGCTGCCACAAAACGTCGTCGGCGCCATTGGCGTTGGCGACGCGGGCGGCCACAAAAAACCAGTCCGAAAGACGGTTGAGATACTGGACAGCGGCGGCATTTATGTCCTCGCTGTCCATCAGCTCCACGGCCAGACGCTCGGCGCGGCGCGATACTGTCCGGCACAGGTGCAGATGGGCCGACAGGGGGCTGCCCCCGGGCAGGATAAAGCTGCGCAGCGGGGCCAGATCCGCGTTCATTTCATCGATTTCCTGTTCCAGACGCGCCACCTGCCGCGGGTCCATGCGCAGCGGCGGATATTCGGATTCGCTGTCTTTGGCCATGTCGGGGCGGCAAAAATCGGCGCCAAGATCGAACAGGTCGTTCTGGATACGGGCCAGCGCCAGATCCATATCCCCGCTGGCATGAAGGCGCGCCAGCCCGACGGTGGCATTGGTCTCATCCACGGTTCCATAGGTCGCAACCCGGGCCGAGGTCTTGGACACCCGGGTGCCGTTTCCCAGCGCCGTTTGCCCGGCATCCCCTGTTCGGGTGTAGATCCTGTTCAGCACAACCATGTCAGTTCCCTCCGCGTATCCAGACGAATATCAGGATGGCAACGATGGCTACGAATTGCAACAGCACCCGCAGTTGCATCAGCTTGTTGCCGTTCTTCGCATTGAATTTCCCGCCCTTGGCGAATCCGATGACTCCGATCAGCAGAACGGCCAGAACGGCCAGCATGGTGACGGCCAGAAATATGAATAACGGATCGTGTGTCATGGGGCGGCCTATTGTTTGCTAAGGATAGAATCGAGCATCCGCGTGGGGAAAATACGACGCATCAGGTTGGAAATATAGGTCGCGGTGGTGACCATATAGCGGGGCTTGGGGCGCGGGGATTCCAGCGCGTGAATCAGCTTTTTGGTAACGGCAGAGACGGGCAGTTCGAACATGTCGGGCTTGCCCGAGGTGTCGTAAAGCCGCTTGCGCACCACGGTTTCATAGAAATCCTTGCGGTAGGCATGTTGCCAGTCGATCCATTTTTCAAACTGTTTGGCCGCGTTTTTGCGGAAATCGGTCGGGATCGGGCCTGGCTCTATCAGGATGAAATGGATGCCGGTGCCGCGATGTTCCATGCGCTGGGCGTCTGTCAGGGCCTCCAGCGCGAATTTTGTGGCGCAGTAGGAGCCGCGGAAAGGCGTGGACACAAACCCCAGCACGGACGAGTTGTGGATGATCCGCCCGTGGCCCTGCGCGCGCATTGCCGGCAGCAGACGGTTGGACAGGTCTATCTGGCCAAAGAGGTTGGTCTCGAAAATATCGCGCAGGGCGTCGCGCGACAGGTCCTCTACCGCGCCGGGAATGGCATAGGCGCCGTTGTTGAACAGCGCATCCAGTGTGCCGCCGGTGCGTTCCAGAACCTCGGCCACGGCGGCGGTTATGCTGTCTTCGTCCTGATAATCCAGCCGCAGGCTTTCCAGCCCTTCGGCGCGCAGCCGTTCGCAATCGGCCTCGGCTCGGCAGGTGGCAAACACGCGCCAGCCCCGTTTGTGCAGGGTATGGGCCGCATCATAGCCGATCCCCGAGGAGCAGCCGGTAATAAGGATGGATTTTTGTGACATGTCGATTTCCCTGTTTAACCGGACTCTTGCTTACGAAATATCGCGCCGCATGGAAAGCAACAAAAAACCGGCGAGGTTTCCCCCGCCGGTGCAGTTTTCCCCATGTGGAAAGGGATGGGATTATTTCACGTCCTCTTCGGCGACAAAACGATAGGTGCCGTGGCAGCTGACGCACAGCCCCATAGCCCCGCCGAGTGTGGACAGGATTTCCTCGCCCGAGGCGCCGTTGGCCGCCATTTCCCCCAGCGCATCCATCGCGCGGTGGGCATCATAGCCCATGGTTTTCAGTTCCAGCGGCAGTTTTGCGGCCAGCTGCACGGATTCCTGTTCAACGGCGGCCATGCCATAAGGCTTGACGATTTCGGGGATGGAGGCGACATCGTCCGAGGTGGCGGCATTGATAACCGCTTGCACGGTTTCCAGCAGCCCGCGCATCTCGCCCAGAACTTCGGCTTTTTCGGCCGAGGTCAGCACAACGGCGGTACGGTCCTCGGTGCCCGTGGCAACATTGCCGTCGTAGATGAAGCTATAGGCCATGTAGCCGATAAAGGCGATCAACACGACATTCAGAATATAAGACAGATTTTTCATAAAAGGCCCCTTTGGTTGCTTTTGAGTGGTTAATAATCAATAACTAAGCGTAGGTCAAGCGCTATTGTGCATTTTCCCGCTGGACCCGTCGTTTGTGGCAAGATACACCATATCTATGGCTAAAGCGACTGACATCCCCGATATACCCGAAGGCGGCACCATCACGGTTGAGCCGCTGCGCCGCGCCCTTGGCGAGCGTTACCTGACCTATGCCCTGTCCACCATCATGAACCGGGCCTTGCCGGATGCACGCGACGGGCTGAAACCGGTGCATCGCCGGATTCTCTATGCCATGCGCGAATTGAAGCTGGACCCGAAGGGGCGGTACCGGAAATCCTCCAAGATTACGGGGGATGTGATGGGGAACTACCACCCCCACGGCGATGCGGCGATTTACGATGCGCTGGCGCGTCTGGCGCAGGATTTCAACGTGCGCTATCCGCTGGTGGACGGGCAGGGGAACTTTGGCAATATCGACGGCGACAACCCCGCCGCCGCCCGCTATACCGAGGCCCGCATGACCGACATGGCCGTGGCCCTGATGACCGGTCTGGCGGAAAATGCGGTGGATTTTCGCGACAATTACGACGGCACCCTGACGGAACCGGTGGTGCTGCCGGCGGAATATCCGAACCTTCTGGCGAACGGCTCCAGCGGGATTGCCGTGGGCATGGCCACCAATATTCCCCCCCATAACGTCGGGGAATTGTGCGATGCCGCGATTCACCTGATCAAGGCCCCGAACGCACGCGACGAAACCTTGCTGGACTATATCCCCGGACCGGATTTCCCGACCGGTGGCGTGCTGGTGGAGCCGCGCGAGAATATCCTGAACGCCTATAAAACCGGCCGCGGCTCTTTCCGGCTGCGCGCCAAATGGGAGGTAGAGGATCTGGGCCGCGGCCAGTGGCAGATCGTTGTCACCGAGATCCCCTATCAGGTGCAGAAATCCAAGCTGATCGAAAAAATCGCCGAGCTGATAAACGCCAAGAAAATCCCGATCCTGACCGATGTGCGCGACGAATCCGCCGAGGATATCCGCCTGATTCTGGAACCGCGCTCCAAGACGGTCGATCCGGCCGTGCTGATGGAAACCCTGTTTAGGCAAAGCGACCTGCAAACCCGTTTTTCCATGAATATGAACGTGTTGATCGACGGGCTGGTGCCGCAGGTGTCCACCCTGAAAGAGGTCCTGCGCGCCTTTATCGACCACCGCCGCGACGTGCTGCTGCGCCGCTCGCGCCACCGGCTGGCGAAAATCGATGCGCGGCTGGAGGTTCTGGAAGGCTATATTATCGCCTACCTCAATCTGGACCGGGTGATAGAGATTATCCGCTACGACGAGGACCCGAAAGCCTCGCTCATGGCGGAATTCGAGCTATCGGAGGTGCAGGCCGAGGCGATCCTGAACATGCGCCTGCGCTCCTTGCGCAAGCTGGAAGAAATGGAGCTTCGCAACGAACGTGATACCCTGCTGGTGGAGCGTTCGGAGCTTGAGGACCTGCTGGAAAGCGAGGCCCTGCAATGGGCACGCATCACCGAGCAGTTGCGCGAAACCCGCAAGAAATTCGGCAAAAACACCCCCTTTGGCGCGCGCCGCACCGAACTGGCTGAGGCCCCGGACATAGAGGAAGTGCCGCTGGAGGCCATGATCGAACGCGAGCCGATCACCGTCGTCTGTTCGAAAATGGGCTGGGTGCGGGCGATGAAGGGGCATATCGACCTCGGTTCCGAGCTGAAATTCAAGGACGGCGACGAGGCGCGCTTTATTTTCCATGCGGAAACGACGGATCGCCTGCTGGCCTTTGCCTCTAACGGGCGGTTCTACACGATTGCCGCTTCCAACCTGCCGGGCGGGCGCGGCATGGGCGAGCCGATCCGCCTGATCGTCGATATCCCGAACGAGGCCGAGCTGGTCGATCTGTTCATCCACAAGCCGGGGCGCAAATTGCTGCTGGCCTCCAGCGCGGGGGACGGATTCGTGGTTAACGAGGATGACGTCCTCGCACAAACCCGCAATGGTAAACAGGTTCTGAACGTCAAGGGCGACGCCCGCGCGCTGGTGTGCCGCCCGGTCGAAGGCGACCATGTTGCCTGCGTCGGGCTGAACCGCAAAGTGCTGGTTTTCCCCCTTTCCGAACTGCCGGAACTGGGGCGGGGCAAAGGTGTGCGCCTGCAGAAATACGCGGACAAGGACGGCGAACTGTCCGACGCCAAAACCTTTACCCTGTCCGAAGGCCTAAGCTGGAAAGACCCCGCCGGCCGCACCCGCACGGAAACCGAGCTGGCCGAATGGACAGGCAAACGCGCCAGCGCCGGCCGCATGGCCCCGAGGGGGTTCCCGCGGGATAACAAATTCAACTAAGGAGGCCCCTGATGACCCACGCCCACATGAATCTGGAAAAAAACGCGGCCAATTATGCGCCGCTTACGCCTGTGTCCTTTATCCACCGCACGGCGTTAACCTTTCCGGATCATCCGGCAGTGATCTACGGGGCGCTGCGGCGTAGCTGGTCGCAAACCTATGCGCGGTGCCGGCGGCTGGCCTCGGCGCTGACGCGGGCGGGGTTGCAGAAGGGGGATGTGGTCGGGTTCATGGCGATGAATACGCCGGAATTATACGAGGCCCATTTCGGCGTGCCGATGGCGGGGATGGTGCTGAATGCGCTGAATTACCGGCTGGATGCGCGCACGATTGCCTATATCATCGACCACGCGGGGATCCGCCTGCTGGTCACCGACCGCGAGTTTTCCGACACCGTGCAAGAGGCGCTGCAACTGGCCAGCGGCAATCCGGTGATCATTGATATCGATGACCCCGAGGCCGAGGGCGGGACCTTGCTGGGCGATATGGATTACGAGGCCTTCCTCGCCACCGGTGACCCCGAATTCCGCTATGCCCCCCCGAATGACGAATGGGACAGCATCAGCATTAACTATACCTCCGGCACCACGGGCAATCCCAAGGGCGTGGTTTACCATTATCGCGGGGCCTACCAGAATGCGCTCGGGAATGTGATGGAATGGAATATGGGGGCGCATCCGGTCTATTTGTGGACCCTGCCGATGTTCCACTGCAACGGCTGGTGTTTCCCCTGGACTATTGCGGCCAAGGCGGGGACGAATATCTGCATCCGCAAGGTGACGGCCGCCAATATTTACGATGCCATTGCGTTGAACGGGGCCGATCATATGTGCGGCGCGCCGATTGTGCTTAGCTTTATGATCAATGCCGAAGCGGGGGAAAAGCGCCCCTTCGACCACCTGTGCAAGGTGATGACCGCCGCCGCGCCGCCGCCGGCGAAAGTGCTGCAAAGCATGCAGGAGGAAGGGTTCGAGGTCACCCACGCCTATGGCCTGACGGAAACCTATGGCCCCTGTGTTTCCTGTGTCTGGCATGACGAATGGAACGACCTGCCGATCGGTATGCAGGCCAACCTGAAGGCGCGTCAGGGCGTGGCCTATATGGTGCAGGAGGACGTGAAAGTTCTGGACCCCGCTACCATGGCCGAGGTCCCCCATGACGGCGAAACCATGGGCGAGGTGATGATGCGCGGCAACATCGTCATGAAGGGTTATCTGGACAACCCCGAAGCCACGGACGAGGCCCTGTCCGGCGGCTGGTTCCATTCCGGCGACCTCGGGGTGGTGCATCCCGACGGCTATATTCAGCTGCGGGACCGGGCCAAGGATATCATCATTTCCGGCGGCGAGAATATCTCCAGCATCGAAATAGAGGGGGTGTTATACGCCCACCCCGCCGTTTCCGCCTGTGCCGTGGTGGCAAAGCCGGACGAAAAATGGGGCGAAACGCCTTGTGCCTTTATCGAACTGAAACCGGGGATGACGGCTGACGCGGCCGAAATTATCACCCATTGCCGCGCACATCTGGCCCATTTCAAGGTGCCGAAGACGATTGTTTTCCAGGATGTTCCCAAAACCTCTACCGGTAAAATCCAGAAGGTGCCTTTGCGTCAGGCGGCAAAGGAAATGTGAACGGCCGAAAGTCCGCGCAACGAAAAAGCCCCGCCAAACCGGCGGGGCTTTGGGTTTCAGCGTTGGCCGTAGTATAGGCCGACGACATGTTCCGCCTCGGCAAAGAACAGCCAGCGTTGGGCGAAAAGGCCGGTCAGATGGATGAGGATCACCAGCAGCATCATCACATGGCTGGCCGGAAACACCACCAGCAGCGCCGCCGGCAGAAGCGAGCCGAAGGCCAGCGCGAACAGGCGCAGTTTGGTCGCGTGCTTGCGCCCGATTTTATAGACCATTTCCTGCAACAGGTAGTTGTTGCCCGAATGCGGCTTTTCCAGCAGGCGCAGTTTGCCCAGCTTGCCCAGCCCCGTCGCCGTCCCCATGGTGCTGCCGCTGGCCCCGAAGGCGCGGTCCCCGACAACCCAGATCATGGCCTGAACCGGCACCAGCAGCAAAAACAGCAGGCCGGCAATATAGGTTTGCGTGGACAGCAGCGCGCCCCCGGCAAGGGCATACATCAGGAACATCACGGGGGTCAGGAAACTGTGCCAGCGCGGCACCGATTTCATCTGTGCATAGATCATGGAGGTTGCAAACACCGTGGCCACAGCCGAGGCCGCCGCCAGATACCCCAGCCATGCAACGCGGGTATCCATGAAGATCCACAGCAGCGCGTAGATCCCGAACAGCCCCATGGTAAGGAAGGACAGAACCCCCTCGCGCGACAGCCAGCTGGAACGCCATTGGCGCAGGGCTTTCATAAAGCGTTCGGGATGGCCCAGATGGAACAGCGAGGACAGCAATCCCCCCCCCGCCAGCGCATAGGCGATGGCGACGAAAACAAAGGCGACCCAGCCGGACACGTCCAGAAAGCCGAGGCCGAGGAACATCATCAGGCCGAAACCCAGCCCGGACAATGTGGTGAAGATAATTACAGAAGGCGCCGGATGCATCAGAGTTTCTCCAGTGTGCGGTCAAGCCAGCCGAGGAAGCCGCCGGCCTCTTCGTCCTGGCGTTGCAGGAAGGGGGCGAGAACGTCGATTTCCTCGACATCCGCTTTCGGGCGCGGGGGCAGATAGCGGTTTACCGGTTTGGTGCCTTGCTCGGGCATCAGCTCCATACCGCCGCGTTCGGCCACCAGTCGCGAAACATCGCTGTCGGGATCGCCCAGATCGCCAAAGTGGCGCGCGCCCGCCGGACAGGTGCGCACGCAAGAGGGCACGCGGTCCCGCTCGGGGATGTTTTCGTTATAGATACGGTCCACACACAGGGTGCATTTTTTCATCACCCCGGCCAGCGCATCCATTTCGCGGGCGCCGTAGGGGCAGGACCAGGCGCACAGGCCGCAGCCGATGCAGTCGCTTTCGTTAACCAGAACGATCCCGTCCTCGGTGCGTTTGTAGCTGGCACCGGTGGGGCAAACGGTGACGCAGGGGGCGTCCTCGCAATGCAGGCAGGATTTCGGGAAATGCGTGACCTGCGCGGGTTTGTTTTCCTGTTTCACCTCGAAGGAATGCACGCGGTTCAGAAACGTCCCGACCGGATTGGCGCCGTAGGCGTCCACATCCGAAAGCGGCGCGCCGTAATTTGATGTATTCCATTCCTTGCACGATATTTCGCAGGCATGACAGCCCACACAGGTATCAAGGTCGATCACAAGGCCGAGCTTCTTGTCGGTGCTTTGCGGGAGCGTTGTCATGTCCATTCCTTCCCGTATTCAACATTGGCAGGGCCTTGGCCGACAGGGGATTCCTGGGGCGCGAAGGTGGGTTCGGATTGCAGGTTCGGGGGTGGGTCCACCCGCTCTATTTTCACGCGAAGGTCAAACCAGGCCGCCTGTCCCGTCACCGGATCGGAGTTGTTCCAGCGCATGCCGTCGCCCCGCTCGGGCAACAGTTCGTGGATCAGATGGTTCAACAGGAAGCCCTTTGTGGTTTCCGGCGCGTCATTCTGCAACGCCCAGGCGCCCTTGCGTTTGCCGATGGCATTCCATGTCCAGACGGTGTTGGCATTAAGTGCCTGCATCAGCGCCACCGGCACCACGATTTCCCCGTGATGCGAGGTAACCTTGGCCCAGTCGCCATCGCTAAAGCCGTGCTTTTCCCAGATGTCGGTCGGCACATACAAGGGGTTGTAGCCGTGAATCTGGCGCAGCCATGCGTTTTGCGTGCCCCAGCTGTGATACATCGCCATCGGACGCTGGGTCAGCGCGTGAACGGGGTATTCGTCCGTGTTTACAAGGGATTGCTCGAACGGTTCATACCAGATCGGCAGCGGATCCATCGTGGCGCGCACCTGCTCGCGCAGGTGTTCCGGGGGCTGGATGTCGCCCTTGCCCTCGGCCGCCAGCCGGAATTTCTGCAACACTTCCTGATAGACGGTAAAGACATAGGGCTGCGGGGCGTCGAAGATGCCGCGCTCTACCGCCCAGTCCTGATAGCCGGCGTTCCAGGGTTTGTAATAGGCCGAATCCTCGGGGATGTGGTCGATCCAGAAACCGCCGTTGTCGATATAGGCCTGCAACTGGTTCGGGTTCGGTTCGCCGCGCCCCTTGCCCTTGCCGTCCTTGCCGCGGAAGCCGGCCAGCGGGCCGATGCCGGGGCGGCGTTCGTGCATCTGGATATAGTCGGCGTAATCCTTGTATTTCGCCGAGCCATCCTCGTTAACCATGCCGGGCAGGCCCAGTTTGACCCCCAGTTGGATCAGCGCCGTCTGGAAACCACGCACATCGCGGTCCGGCTCCACCACCGGCCAGCGGATGCTGTCGGCCATGGCGTCGGCCTCGCAGATCGGGCGGTCCAGCATGGAAATACAGTCATAGCGCTCCAGATAGGTCGTATCGGGCAGCACCAGATCGGAAAACGCCACCATTTCCGAGGAATAGCTGTCGGAATAGATGATATGCGGGATCACATATTCCCCGTTTTCATCCTTGTCCTTCAGCATGTCCATCACATCCGAAGTATTCATGGAGGAGTTCCAGCTCATATTCGCCATGAACATGAACAGGGTGTCGATTTTATAGGGATCCCCCGCATGGGCGTTGGAAATCACCATATGCATCAGCCCGTGGGCCGACAGGGGATTTTCCCAGGTAAAGGCCTTGTCGATACGGATGGCCTTGCCGTTTTCGTCCAGCCCCAGATCCTCGGGGCCCTGGGGATAGCCCAGATGCGGGCCGTTAAGCGGCTTGCCCGGGGTCACGCCGAAATGCGGCTTGGGATGGGCCGAGACCGGCTTGGGGTAGGGCGGCTTGAACCGGAAGCCCCCCGGAACCTCGACCGAGCCAAGCAGGATCTGCAGGATATGCAGCGCCCGTGCGGTCTGGAAGCCGTTGGAATGCGCCGAAATCCCGCGCATGGAATGGAAGGACACCGGACGCCCGATCATCTTGTCGTGCTTTTCCCCGCGGAAATCGGTCCAGGGTCGATCCAGAACGATCTCTTCCTCGAAGGCCACGCGGGCCAGTTCGGCCGCGATCTTGCGGATGCGGTCGGCGGGGATGCCGCAGCGGTCGGCCACGGAATCCGGTGTGTATTCCTCGCCCAGATATTTGTCGGCCAGTAGCATAAAGGCGGGGGTCGTCTTGATCCCGTTTACCTCGAATTCGCCCTGCATTGCCGGCTTGACGCCCTTGGCATCCCAGGCAACGGGGGCGTTTTTCACGCGGTCCCAGACCAGTTCCTTGCCGTCCTTGTCGCGCACAAACAGCCCGAATTCGTCGCTATCGGCGTCCTGGTTAACCAGAAACGGCATGTTGGTATAGCGAATCAGGTAATCGACATCGACATTCCCCGATTTCAGCAGCTCGTGGATCAACGCCAGAATAAACAGCCCGTCCGTGCCGGGGGTAATGCCGACCCACTCGTCCGCGATGGCGTTATAGCCGGAGCGGATCGGGTTGACGCCGATGATTTTCGCGCCGTTTGCCTTCAGCTTGCCCAGCCCCATCTTGATCGGGTTGGAATCGTGATCCTCGGCCACGCCGAACAGCATGAACAGTTTCGAACGCTCCCAGTCCGGCGCGCCGAATTCCCAGAAAGCGCCGCCCATCGTATAGATGCCGCCCGCTGCCATATTCACAGAACAGAAGCCGCCGTGCGCGGCGTAATTGGGCGTGCCATAGGCCTGCGCCCACCAGCCCGTGAAGCTTTGCGATTGGTCGCGGCCGGTGAAAAACGCAAGCTTTTCAGGGGCTTCCTCGCGGATCGGTTTCAACCAGCCGGCTGCGATTTCCAGCGCCTCGTCCCAGGAGATTTCCTCGAACTTGCCCTCGCCACGCTCGCCAACCCGTTTGAGCGGGGCGCGCAGACGCGAGGGGGCGTATTGGGTCATGATCCCGGCGGACCCTTTGGCGCAGAGCACCCCCTTGTTGACGGGATGATCCTTGTTGCCCTCGATATACTTGACCTTGCCGTCCTTCATATGGACGTTGATACCGCAGCGGCACGCACACATATAACATGTGGTGCGGCGGATTTCGTCGCTGACCTCGGGCGAGGTGTTCAGCGTAGGCTGGTGATGCTTGGTCATGGTTGTGACCGCCCTCCCGTTCGTGTTTCCATCCCTTACGCAGGATGTTTATATTTATATATGCTAATTTATAGAGGGGACGGCGCGCTATTGCCAAGGGGCGAAATCCCGTCTGCGGCAAAAAAACCGCGTTTATTGCGTTGCAGGGGCAGGGTTTTGTGCATTTTGTGCCGCAGCGCGCAGGCTTTCGGCCCTTTGCAGATATTGCGCATTGGGCAGCGACTCCAGCCCGTCGGGGGCCTTTTCAAGCGTGCCCTGTTCCACAAAAAACTGCGCCAAGGCCGCCAGAACCGCGCCTGTGCCCTTGCCCAGCCAGTCCTGGCCCAGACGCTCGGCAACAGGGGGAAAGCGGAAGCCTTGCAGCGTGGCTTTGGTGGCACTTTCCGTCAGGCCGGATTCCTGCGCAATGGCCGCCAGCATGGTTTCCGGCGTTTCGCGAAACTGCCCCACAAGGTCGGTGCGGGTTTTCAGGAACTGGGCCAGCAGGTCGCTGTTTTTACTGGCAAAACTGTCGGTGGTAACGATGCTGTCGAAAACATAGGGCGGGGTTACGGGGGCCGGCAGCAGGCTGGCGATATCGGTTCCCCGCCCTGCAAGCCGCTGGAATATCGCCCCCCAGCCACAGGCAATACCGGTTTTTCCGGCCTCGAAGGCGGTGGCGGCGCGCAGGGGCGACATGTCCCGGAATTCGATCGTCGCGGCATTCACCCCCAGTTTGGCCAGTTGTTGCAGCAGACCATAATGCACGATCGTGCCCATCGGCAGGGCCGCGCGCACCCCTTCCAGAGCCTTCGGATCTGCCCCCGCACCAACATCCGGCCGCACCACGCAACCCTGGTTGCGGCTGTAGTCCACAGCGATATCGACAATGCGGATATCCTGTCCGGCCAGTTTTGCCAGCAGAACCGGAACCGTGCCAAGCGACAGCGCAATATCGATATCCCCGTTGGCGAGGGCTGCCCGCATCTTGGCGCCGCTCGGATAGGCGCGCCAGTTTACATCCGTGCCAAGGGCCTCTGCAAAGGCCCCTGTGGATTTCCCGTAAAGGGACGGTAGCGGCCACTCGCGGAAATACCCGACCGTCACCGCACTTTGGGCCATCACCGGCAGCAGGACGGCCGAAAGGGCCAGCAACAGGGATCGTATAAACTGTTTCATAGGGCGCTCGCTCGCAAGGTTTTACGAGGCATAACTTGCCCCAGAAGCCGGCCGGAGGGAAGGGAATTGTTAGGGGGATTTCGGGGTTTTTCGGGGAAAAACGCAGGGACTGTAAGGGGGAATACTTATATAAATCGAATGTATTTCGGATGAAATAAGGCCAATACATATAGTTTTTCAATAAATACCGGTTTTACGCAGCCTCCACATCCCCGCGCCGGAAACATGCGGTTTTTTCGACCCGTTCAGGCAAAACCGCAGGCAAAAACCGCCAAACTGTTACGCAATGTCGTTTAACGTTAAACAAAAAATCCGATTGACAGATATCCACGCTTGTTGGCGAATAGGGCAACCCTTGACGTATCGTTAACAACTGGAGAGCCGCATGGCACCGGAACAGGCCCTGGAATGGCTGGCCGATCACCCCGAAATCGAAAGCCTGCGCGCGGCTGTTGTCGATCTGAACGGCGTTTGGCGCGGGAAGCGGCTGCCGGTCAAACAGGCGGAAAAGATGCTGCGCGAGGGGGGGCGGATGCCGGTCTCTATTTCCTGCGTCGATATCTGGGGGACGGACAGCCCCGACAATCCGCTGGTATTCGAAAGCGGCGACGGGGACGGCTTTGCCCGACCGACAGGGCGCGGGCTTCTGGCCAACGACTGGCTGGAGCGCCCCTCTGCCCTGCTGCCGCTGTGGATGTGGCTGGAGGACGGCAGCCCCTCGCCCGTCGATCCGCGCCAGATTCTGGCGGCTGTGGTTGCGCGCTACAAAGAAGCCGCCCTGACACCGGTGTGCGCGATGGAGCTGGAATTCTACCTGACCGACCCCGCCGGCCCTTTGCCGAAAGCCCCCGTTTCGCCCCTGACCGGGCGGCGGCTGGAAGGGGACGGGGTGCTGTCTATTGACGAGCTGGACCAGTTCGAGGCCGTTTTTGCCGACATTTACGACGCCTGCGAAGCCGCCGATATCCACATTGATGCGGCGATTGCGGAAAACGGCGCCGGCCAGTTCGAGGTCAACCTGATGCACGGGGACGATCCGCTAAAGATCGCGGATGACGCGGCGTTTTTCAAACGTTTCGTCAAGGGAATCGCACGAAAGCACGGGTTTGCGGCCTCTTTCATGGCGAAACCCTTTGTGGATCTGGCCGGAAACGGCCTGCATGTGCATTTTTCGGTTCTGGACGGGGCCGGCAACAATATTTTCGACAACGGCGGGGCCGGGGGCACGCCCGCGATGCGCCCTGCGGTCAATGGTCTGCTGGAGGCCATGCCGGACTGCGGGCTGGTCTTTGCGCCGCACCTGAATTCCTACCGCCGTCTGGCGCCCGGCGCCCATGCGCCGACGGGGGTTTGCTGGGGCTATGAAAACCGCACCGCAGCCGTGCGCATCCCCGGCGGGCCGGGCAAATCGCGCCGGATCGAACACCGCGTAGCCGGCGCGGATGCCAACCCCTATCTGGTGCTGGCGGCGGTTCTGGGCGCGGCCCTTGACGGCATGGCCAAAGCGCAGGACCCCGTCGCGCCGATCACCGGCGATGCCTACGCGCTGGATCTGGACCAGATCCCCAGCGACTGGAGCCACGCCATCGACCTGTTCGCCAGCGGCCGCACCACCACAAACATCTTCCCCGAACTGATGCGCGACGTTTTCACCCTGACAAAACGTCAGGAATTGCGCGGCTTTGCGGCCCGTATGGATGCCTTCGAGGTGGCGACTTACCTTGAGGTGGTATGAATGGTGAAAAAACATCTTGCCTTTCGGGGGTAAACTGGGGCCAAATTAACAGCAATCACGCCTGCAAACAGGCGGATAAAGACCAACAAGGAGAGACAAGACATGAAAAAAACCCTTATGATGGCGGCAATTGCCACCGTTTCGGCCACAACCGTCATGGCCGAGGAAGAGCCGGTCCTGAACGTTTACAACTGGTCGGACTATATTGCCGAGGATACGCTGGCCAAATTCGAGGAAGCGACCGGTATCAAGGTCAACTACGACGTTTACGACAGCAACGAGGTGCTGGAAGCGAAAATGCTGACCGGCAACTCGGGCTATGACGTGGTTGTGCCGACCTCGGATTTCCTGCAGCGCCAGATCGCGGCGGGGGCCTATCAGCCGCTGGACAAATCCCTGTTGCCGAATCTGGCCAACATGGATCCGGACCTGATGGCCGGCGCGGCGGTTTACGATCCGGGCAACACCTATGCGACCATTTACATGTGGGGCACCACGGGCATCGGTTATAACGTCGGGGACGTCGCCGAACGTCTGGGCGAGGATTACACCGTTGACAGCTGGTCGATCATTTTCGATCCCGAGATCGTCAGCAAGCTGAGCGATTGCGGCGTGACCATGCTGGACGCCCCGACCGAGATGATCCCCGCCGCGATGAACTATCTGGGGCTGGATCCGCGTTCCACCAAACCCGAGGACATAGAGGCCGGCGCCGCCCTTCTGGAAAAGGTCCGCCCCTATATCAAGTATTTCCATTCCTCCCAGTATATCAATGATTTGGCCAATGGCGATGTCTGCGTTTCCGTCGGCTGGTCGGGCGATGTCTTCCAGGCACAGGCCCGCGCGGAAGAGGCCGATAACGGCGTGGAAATCGGCTATGTGATCCCCAAGGAAGGGGCGTTGCAGTGGTTCGATATGATGGCGATTCCGGCCGATGCGCCGCATCCGGAAAATGCGCATAAATTCATCAACTTCATCATGGATGCGCAGATCACGGCCGATATCACCAACTATGTCTGGTATGCGAATGCCAACAAGGCCTCCATGCCGCTGGTCGATGTGGAAATCACCGAGGATCCGGGCATCTTCCCGACACCGGAAGCCAAGAAACGGCTTTGGGCCTCGGTTGTGTATGATGCGCGCACGGATCGTCTGATGACCCGCGCATGGACCCGTATCAAAACCGGTCAGTAATCTGTCTGGCGGGGCGTTTCGCGCGCCCCGCCCCCTTTATCAGGAGGTCCGATGGCTGCGCCAACCCTTGCCGCCGAGGCCAAACCGTGGGCAGATCCCGCGGCAAAGCCCTTTATCCGTATTCGCAACATCACCAAGAATTTCGGGGATTTCACCGCGGTAGACGATGTAACCCTCGATATCTACAAAGGGGAGCTGTTCTGCCTGCTGGGCGGTTCCGGTTGCGGGAAATCCACCCTGTTGCGGATGCTGGCCGGTTTTGAAACCCCCAGCGCGGGGCAGATCGAAATCGACGGGCAGGACATGGCCCGCATCGATCCCCACCACCGCCCAACCAACATGATGTTCCAGTCCTACGCGCTTTTCCCGCATATGACGGTCGAAAAAAACGTGGCCTACGGCCTGCTGCGCCAGGGGATGCCCCGGGGCGAGGCGATGGAGCGTGTTGCCGACATGTTGCGCATGGTCAAGCTGGAGGATTTCGCCACCCGCAAGCCACACCAGTTGTCGGGCGGGCAGCAGCAGCGTGTGGCGCTGGCCCGCTCGCGGGTCAAACAGCCCAAACTGTTGCTGCTGGACGAACCCCTTGGCGCGCTGGACAAAAAGCTGCGCGAGGAAACCCAGTTCGAGTTGATCCGCATTCAGGAAACCCTCGGGGTGACCTTTATCGTCGTGACCCACGATCAGGAAGAAGCGATGACCCTGTCCACCCGCATTGGCGTAATGGACGCGGGGCAGATCGTGCAGGTGGGCGAGCCGCAGGAAATCTACGAACGCCCCGGATCGCGCTATGTGGCGGATTTTATCGGCTCTGTTAACCTTTTCTCCGGCGAGGTGGACGCCAGCGGCACCGACATGCTGCGCATCCGCTCGGCCGAGGCGGACGGGGATATTCTGGCGCCGCCGATGGCCGGGCTAAAAGCCCGCCAGGGGGTCTGGGTGGCCGTGCGCCCCGAACAGATCACCCTGTCGCGCGAGGCGCCGCAAAACGCTCGGAATGTCCTGCAAGGCATGGTGGAAGAGGTCGCCTATCTGGGCAATCTGTCCATCTACCGCGTGGTTCTGGACAGCGGCAAGGTTGTGCGCGTCACCAAGGCGAATCTTTCGCACGAGGAAAGCCCGATCACATGGGATGAACGGGTCTATCTGTGCTGGAACCCCGCCGCCGGCGTGGTGTTGACGAAATGAGCGGGCCGGCCCCCAAAAGCGGCCTGCGCAAGGGCACGGAACGGTTTTTGCGCGCCATCGGTTTCAGCGGCCGCGGGCTGGTGATTGCCGTGCCGACCCTGTGGCTGCTGGTGTTTTTCCTGATCCCCTTTCTGGTGGTTCTGAAAATCTCCGTGGCCGAGCCGATGATCGCCCGCCCGCCCTATTCGCCGCTGTTCGTCCACGGTCCCGACGGCTGGAGCCTGAAATACACCTTCGACAACTACGCCTATCTCTGGCAGGACAGCCTGTATATAAAGGCCTACTGGTCCTCTGTTAAAATTGCGTTTGTTTCCACGGTGTTAACCCTGATGATTGGCTATCCGATGGCCTATTACATCGCGCGCAGCGAGGAACCGAAACGCTCCTTGCTGCTGTTGCTGGTGGTGCTGCCGTTCTGGACCTCTTTTCTGCTGCGGGTCTATGCGTGGATCGGGATTTTGAAAAACAAGGGGTTGCTGAATGCGGTCCTGATGAAAATCGGTATCATCGACCAGCCGCTTGTGATCATGCAGACCGATATCGCCGTCTATATCGGCATCGTATACACCTACCTGCCGTTCATGATCCTGCCGCTTTATGCCAATCTGGTAAAGCTGGACGGCTCCCTGCTGGAGGCTTCGGCCGACCTCGGGGCACGGCCGTTGACCACATTTCTGAAAATCACCCTGCCGCTGTCCCTGCCCGGAATTCTGGCCGGCTCTATGCTGGTGTTCATTCCGGCGATCGGGGAATTCGTGATCCCCGCCTTGCTGGGCGGTCCCGACACGCTGATGATAGGCAAGGTCCTGTGGTCGGAATTCTTCAACAACCGTGACTGGCCCGTGGCCAGTGCCGTGGCCATTGCCATGCTGGTGTTGCTGGTTATTCCGGTGATGCTGCTGCGTCTTGCCAATACAAAACAGGAGGACCTGATATGAAACGCGGGATTCTTCTGCCGACATTCGCGATTGCCGGATTTCTGTTCCTGTATATCCCGATCGTCTCGCTGATCATCTACAGCTTTAACAAAAGCAAGCTGGTGACGGTCTGGGGCGGCTGGTCAACCAAATGGTATGGGGAACTGCTGAGCGACCCGCAAATCATGGGTGCGGCCTGGGTCAGCCTGAAAATCGGCGTCATCAGTGCCACCCTCGGCACGATTCTGGGCACAATGGCGGCAATGGTCCTGACCCGTTTCGGGCGGGTGCGGCTGCGCGGGCTGCTGACGGGGATGGTGACGGCGCCGCTTATCATGCCGGACGTGATTATCGGCCTGTCCCTGCTGTTGCTGTTCGTGGCGATGGAGGCCCTGATCGGCTGGCCTGCCGGCCGCGGTGTCCTGACAATCGTTATCGCCCACACCACATTCTGCATGGCCTATGTCGCCGTGGTGGTGCAGTCGCGCCTTGTGGATATGGACGATTCCATAGAAGAGGCCGCCGCCGATCTGGGCGCCAGACCGCTGCGGGTGTTTTTCGATATCACCCTGCCGATGATTGCGCCGGCCCTGATTTCGGGCTGGCTGCTGTCGTTCACCCTGTCACTGGACGATCTGGTGATCGCCAGCTTTGTGTCCGGTCCGGGCTCCAGTACCTTGCCGATGGTGATCTTTTCCAAGGTGCGGCTGGGGGTCAGCCCCGACATCAACGCGCTGGCCACCCTGATTGTGCTGGCCGTGGCTATCGGGATCGGGACATCCTGGTTTGTTATGCGCAGAAAGGAAAAGAAATGAAGGGCGATCAGGCATTCCGGGCGAAGGGCAACAAGGAACGCTGGGTGGAAATGACCTATGGCGGGGCCTTGTCGTTCCTGCGCCGGCGCTACAGCCGCGATCTTCAGGGCGTGGATGTGGTGGTGTCCGGCGTGCCCTATGACAGCGCTGTGACCTATCGTTCCGGCTGCCGTCTGGGGCCGCGCGCCATCCGCGAGGCCTCCGTGCAGCTGGCCGAGCTGGAGGCCTTTCCCTTCGGGTTCGACCCTTTCGACTCCCTCGCCGTGATCGACTGGGGGGACTGTATGCTGAACCCGCATGACGCGGCCTCGGTTCCGGTCGATATTCAGGCCCATGCGGCGCATATCCTGCAAAGCGGGGCGAAAATGCTGACCTTTGGCGGCGACCATTTCGTCGCCTATCCCCTGTTGAAGGCGCATGCGGAAAAATACGGCCCCGTTGCCCTGATCCAGTTCGACGCCCATTGCGACACATGGGAGGATCACGGCGGTATCGACCACGGCACCATGTTCGGGCGCGCCGCGGCCGAGGGGGTGATCGACGTAACCAAATCCACCCAGATCGGGCTGCGCACCTATAATGACAGCGACCACGGCTTTGAAATCCTGACCGCGCCCTGGGTGCATCGCAACGGCATTGACGCGGCGCTCGATATCATCAGGGAACGGGCAGGGGATGCGCCGGTCTATGTCTCTTTCGATATCGACGGGCTGGATCCGGCCTTTGCACCGGGCACCGGCACGCCGGTTACGGGCGGTCTGGCCAGCTGGCAGGCGCTGGAACTGGTCCGCGGGCTGGGGTCGCTGAATCTGGTGGGTATGGACGTGGTAGAGGTCTCGCCGCCCTATGACCACGCGGAAATCACGGCGCTGGCGGCGGCAACCGTCGCCCACGACTGGCTTTGTTTACTGGCACAAAAAAACGGCGCGACGGGCAAACCCGTTGGACGCCTGTAAAGGAAAACCTATGGCACGCAAGCCTGACAACTATGTTTCGAAACTCCCCGAGGCCACGCAGGAATGGCTGGACGGCCGCCGGATAGAAGAGGTGGAATGCATCATCGCCGATTTTGTCGGCATGTCGCGGGGCAAGGCCATGCCCTCGTCCACCTTCAACCGGATGGAACGCACCTTCCTGCCGACCTCGATCTTCTACCAGACGATCGACGGCGCCTATGTCGATATGGACATAGAGGACCAGTGGACCGAATCCGACATGGTGCTGAAGCCCGATTATTCCACCGCCACCGCCGCCCCCTGGGCCGATGATGTGACGGTGCAGGTGATCCACGATGTTGTCGATCTGGAGGGGCGGCCAAACGGTCTGGCGCCGCGCAATGTGCTGAAAAAGGTCGTGGCCCTGTATAAGGCCGAAGGCTGGACCCCCGTCGTCGCACCGGAGATAGAGTTCTACCTGACGAAACCGAACCTCGACCCCTCGCAACCGATAGAACCGCCGATGGGGCGCACGGGGCGGCGGGTGGTCTCGCGCCAGGCCTATTCCATGGCGGCGGTGGATGAATACGGGCAGGTCATCGACGATATCTATGATTTCGCCGAGGCGCAGGGCTATGAAATCGACACCATCATCCAGGAAGGCGGCGCCGGCCAGATAGAGATCAACCTTGTGCATGGCGATCCGGTGGATCTGGCCGATCAGGTGTTCTATTTCAAACGTCTGATCCGCGAGGCCGCCCTGCGCAACGACTGTTTTGCAACCTTCATGGCCAAACCCATGCAGGAAGAGCCCGGCTCTGCCATGCATATCCACCAGTCGGTTGTCGACAAGGACGGCAATAACGTGTTTACCGCCAGTGACGGCGCGGAAACCGGACTGTTTCTGAATTTTATCGCCGGACAGCAGAAATACATCCCGCATGCGATCAGCTTTTTTGCGCCCTATGTCAATTCCTACCGCCGGTTTGTGGCCTCGGGGTCGGCGCCGATCAATCTGGAGTGGGGGGCGGACAACCGCACCACCGGCATCCGTATCCCGATTTCCAGTCCGGCGGCGCGGCGGGTGGAAAACCGGGTGGTGGGCATGGATTCCAACCCCTATCTGGCAATTGCCGCCTCGCTTGCCTGCGGCTATCTGGGGATGAAGCAGGGCTTGAAACCGCGCGAACCGCTGACCGGCGAGGCCTATGAACAGCCCCACGCCATCCCGCGATCCCTGATGCGCGGCCTTGATCTGTTCGACGAGGCACCGGAGCTGGCCGAGGTTCTGGGGACCGAGTTTTGCGCCGTCTACAAGGCCGTCAAGCAGCACGAGGCCGAGGCCTTCCTCGAAGTCATTTCAGCATGGGAGCGGGAGCATCTGCTTCTGAACGTGTAATGGACCTACTGACTATCAACGACCGCCCCGGGACCTATCCGGACAGCTACTATACCGCGACCGGCCATTTTCTGGACCGTTTCGCGCCGCTGGCCGGTGAAATCACCTGCGATGTCTGCGTGGTCGGGGGCGGGTATACGGGCCTGTCCACGGCACTGCATCTGGCCGAACGCGGCTATGACGTGGTCTTGCTGGAGGCCCAGCGCCTCGGCTTCGGGGCTTCGGGGCGCAACGGGGGGCAGGTCGGCTCGGGGCAGCGGGTGGAACAGGATGAACTGGAAGCCATGGTCGGGCGCGCACATGCGCATGAATTGTGGGACATCGGGCAGGAATCCAAGGCCATCGTGCGCGACCTGATCGACCGGCACAACATTGATTGCGCCTATAAACCCGGGGTGATGCACGCGGAACTGAAACCCAGGCACCTGCACCATACCTATGCCTATGTGGACAAGCTGAAAACCGAATACGGCTACGAGGAAATCGAACCGCTGGACGGTCCGGCCATCCGCGCGGCGCTGGGGACGGATGCCTATTGCGGCGGCTCGATGGACTGGGGGGCGGGGCATTTGCATCCGCTCAACTTCGCGCTGGGGCTGGCACGGGCGGCACGGGATGCCGGCGTGCGCATGTTCGAGGAAACGCGCGTCACCAAAATAGACCACGGCGATCCGGCGCTGGTGCATACAGACAAGGGGCAGGTGCGGGCGAAGTTCGTGGCGCTCGGCTGCAACGGCTATCTGGGGGATATGGAGCCCGCGGTCGCGACCCGAGTCATGCCGATCAACAATTTCATCGTCGCCACCGAACCCCTGGGCGAGGATACGGCCCGCAGCCTGATTCGCGACGATGTGGCCGTTGCCGACAGCAAATTTGTGGTAAATTACTACCATCTGTCCGAAGACAACCGCCTGCTGTTCGGAGGGGGGGAAAGCTATGGCTATAAATTCCCCGCCGATCTGGCCGCCAAGGCCCGCGCGCCGATGCTGGAAATCTATCCGCAGCTGAAAGACGCCCGCATAGACTATGCCTGGGGCGGGACATTGGGGATCACCATGAACCGGATGCCCGATTTCCGGCGCGTGACGCCCAACATCCTGTCGGCCTCGGGGTATTCGGGGCACGGGGTGGCGATGGCGACGCTTGCGGGGCAGGTGATGGCCGAGGCAATCGACGGAATCGCGGGGCGTTTCGACATCATGGCCGCCGTGCCGACAAAGCGCTTCCCCGGGGGGACGATGATGCGCCTGCCGCTGCTGGTTCTGGCCATGACCTGGTTCAGTTTGCGCGACAAGTTATGACGAAAAAGCATACAATTTGACGTGAATTCGCAGGTTTTTTCGTCAAATTGCGGTTTGTACCCCCGATTCCCCGTTTACGTTGCGGAAACTGTTGAATGGCGGCGCCTGCTGGGGCAATATCTTGCGATGGTTTGCTTCAGAACAGACGCAGGCACCATGACCTGTATCGTGTGAACCGACAATTTGAATCCATAAGGAGGATGAAATATGAGCATTTTTGCCAAGTCTTTGGCAGCAGGCTTTCTTGCAGTCAGCATGGCGGCAACGCCGGTTGTAGCTGCAAACCCGGCAGCGGGTGAAAAGCTGGCCGAAGACCAGACCTTTACCTACAGCACCATCGACGAGATCAGCTCGCTTGACCCGCAGATTGTCGAAGACGTAAGCGGCTCCAACGTTGCGCGCGACCTTTTCGAAGGCCTGCTGAACCAGGACGCCGAAGGCAATCTGGTTCCGGGTGTTGCCGAAAGCTGGGAATCTAATGCAGAAAAGAACCTGTATACATTCCACCTGCGTGACAACGCCAAATGGTCCGACGGAACACCGGTGACCGCGAATGACTTCGTGTATGCCTGGCGTCGTCTGGCCGATCCGAAAACCGCTTCGCCCTATTCCTGGTTTGCCGAAATCATGGCAATCGACGGCGTTGGCCCGGTTCTGGCCGGCGAGGCTGATCCCTCCACGCTGGGCGTGAAGGCGATTGACGATCACACCTTCCAGGTGAAACTGTCCGCATCGCTGCCCTATTTCGCCGCGATGACCACCCACCCGTCCACTTTCCCGACTCCGCAGGCGGTTATCGAGAAATTCGGCACCGACTGGACAAAGCCGGAAAACATCGTTTCCAATGGCGCCTATGTTCTGACCGAGCATATCCCGAACGAGCGTATGGTACGTGAACGCAACCCGATGTACTGGGATAACGAGCATACCGTCATCGACAAGACCGTTCTGCTGGTCATCAACGACGAAAACGCCGCCCACACGCGCTATCTTGCTGGCGAGCTGGACCTGGGTCCCGTTCCGACCGGTCAGTACAAGCGTCTGAAAGCGGAATACCCGGACGAAACCCACTCGGTTCCGAGCCTGTGCACATATTACTACAACTACAATATGCGCGATTCCGGCCCCGAGGCCCTGAAAGACGTCCGTGTTCGCCAGGCTCTGTCCTATGCGATCGACCGTTCGATCATCACCGAAAACATCCTTCAGGCGGGCCAGATTCCGGCGTTCACCTTTACACCGGGTGCAACGGCAGGCTTCACGGTTCCCAAGGTTGCCTTTGGTGAAATGACCCAGGCCGAGCGTGATGCGAAAGCTGTCGAGCTGCTGGCTGCTGCCGGTTATGGCAAAGACAATCCGCTGAAGGTCGAGGTTCTGTACAACACATCCGAGGGTCACAAGAAAATCGCCATCGCGATCACCCAGATGTGGAAGCAGAAGCTCGGTGTTGAAGCAACGCTTGCCAACATGGAATGGAAGACGTTCCTGCAGAACAAGTCCGAAGGCAACTTTGACGTAGCCCGCGCCGGCTGGTGTGGCGACTACAACGAAGCCTCTACCTTCCTGGACCTGCTGACAACCGATTCCGGTTACAACGACAGCAAGTACTCCAACCCGGAAGTTGACCGCCTGATGGCCGAAGCCAAAACTATGGACGACCCCAGCGCCAACTACACCAAGGTTGAGGAAATCATTGCCGAAGATATGCCGGTCATCCCGGTTTATCACTACGCAAGTGTTCTGATGCTGAAGCCGAACGTAAAAGGCTGGCCCTTCCAGAACGTGGAAGGCAAATGGTATTCCCGCGAGCTGTACAAGACCGCTGAATAACATAAGCTGAAAAAAGGGGCATCGCGTTGCAAGACGCGGTGCCCTGTTTTGTCCGTCCGGGACGCACGCCGGACATCCATTCCCCAAGGTATGTAACATGCTGAACTATGTGATCAAACGGGTGGCGCTGGCCATTCCGACACTGCTGATACTTATCGTGATTTCCTTCCTGTTGATGCACGCCGCTCCGGGGGGACCGTTCACGTCCGAAAAACCGCTTCCGCCGCAGGTCATGGCGAATATCGCCGCCAAATACGGGCTGGACCAGCCGCTGTGGAAGCAGATGGTTAACTATATCTGGGGCATCCTGACCCATTTCGATTTCGGCCCTTCGTTCAAATACAAGGACCGCACGGTTAACGACATTATCGCGCAGGGCTTTCCGATTACCCTGACCTACGGTTTCTATTCCTTTGTGGTGGCCATTGTTACCGGCATGGCGCTGGGCATTGCGGCCGCTGTGAAACAGAACACTTGGATCGACTATTTTGCCGTCGGGATTTCGATCGGGGCGCAGGTTCTGCCGAACTTTGTCATGGCACCGATCCTGGTTCTGATCTTTACCCTGTGGCTGAACTGGCTGCCCGGGGGCGGCTGGAACGGGGGGCAGTGGCAATATCTGGTCATGCCGGTGATTGCGCTTTCCACCAGCTACATGGCCTCTATCGCGCGTATCACCCGTTCTTCCATGCTGGAGGTGCTGAACACCAACTACATCCGCACCGCCAAGGCCAAGGGTCTGCCGTGGTCCAAGGTGATTATACGCCACGCGCTCAAACCCTCGCTGCTGCCGGTGATCTCCTATCTGGGGCCGGCTTTTGTGGGGCTTATTACCGGCTCTGTGGTGATCGATATGTATTTCTCTACCGGGGGGATGGGGTATTTCTTCGTCAACTCCGCCACCAACCGCGATTATTCGGTGATGATGGGGATTACCATTCTGGTCGGCACGCTGACCGTTCTTTTCAACCTGATCGTCGATCTGCTCTATGCCTGGATCGATCCGAAAATCCGTTACTGAGGGGGCCTGTAGATGCTGGTTGATAAAAACAAACTGGAGGCCACCGCCGAGCGGATGGCCGGAATGGACACCGTCAAGGGCCGCTCCCTGTGGGCCGATGCCCGCACGCGGTTCATGCGCAACAAGGCCGCGGTAATCAGCCTGTTCGTGCTGATGCTTGTGATCCTCTTCGCCTTCACCGGCCAGTTTTTCGCCGCCTGGTCAAACGAGGAAATTGACTGGGCCATTCTGGGGCAGGTGCGCGAACTGGGCTATCCGTCCTTTGAGACCGGCCATTATTTCGGCGCCGACGAACTGGGGCGCGACCTCTATGCGCGGGTTGTGCAAGGCTCGCGGATTTCGCTGATGGTCGGGGTGGTCGGCACCTTTATCGCCGTCTTTGTCGGCACGCTTTACGGCGCCATTGCCGGCTATATGGGCGGGCGTGTGGACCAGATCATGATGCGTATCGTCGATGTGCTGATGGCCATTCCCTATATGTTCGTGCTGATCCTGATGCTGGTGGTTTTCGGGCGCTCCATCTTTATGTTGTTCGTGGGCATCGGCCTGCTGTCCTGGCTGGATATGAGCCGCATCGTGCGCGGCCAGACCCTGAGCATCAAGAACAAGGAATTCGTCGAGGCGGCACAGGCCACGGGGGTTCCGACCTTCCGTATTATCGTGCGCCACATCATCCCGAACCTTCTGGGCATTGTGGCCATTTACGCCAGCCTGATCGTGCCGGGCATGATCATGGCGGAAAGCTTCATCTCTTTCCTCGGGCTGGGGGTGCAGGAACCCGACACCAGCTGGGGGGCGCTGATCTCCGAAGGGGCCAAAACCATGAGCTACGGCACCCTGTGGCAGCTGGCCTTTCCGTTGGCGTTCTTTGTGGTAACGCTGTTCAGTTTGTATTTCATTGGCGACGGTCTGCGCGATGCGCTTGACCCGAAGGATCGGTAGGGCGACATGAGCTTTCTAGAAGTCAAGGACCTTAGCGTAGAGTTCACCACCCAGGACGGGCTGGTGCGCGCTGTCAACAACATCAGCTTCAATCTGGACGAGGGCAAGACCCTCGCCATTGTGGGCGAATCCGGTTCGGGCAAAAGCCAGGCGGTTTTTGCCCTGATGGGCCTGCTGGCGCGCAACGGCTCTGCCCGGGGC
>JALWQC010000149.1 GCA_027080755.1 Paracoccaceae bacterium | reverse complement strand
CCGCTGTCGCCCACCTGCCCGCCGGATTCCGCGTAAAACGGGGTCTGGTTCAGCACCACCTGCACCGTATCCCCGGCCGTGGCCCGTTCCACCGGCTGGCCGTCCTTGACCAGCGCCAGGATCTGCCCCTCGGCCTCTTCCTCGTCATAGCCGATGAATTCGGTGCTGCCGTGCTGGTCGGCCACATCGAACCAGACGGATTCATCCGCCGCCTCGCCCGAGCCCGCCCAGGCAGCCCGCGCCTTGGCCTTCTGTTCCGCCATCGCCGCATCAAAACCTTCGCTATCCACCGCACGGCCCTTTTCGCGCAGGGCGTCCTGCGTCAGATCCAGCGGGAACCCGTAGGTGTCATACAGTTTGAACGCGGTTTTCCCCGGCAGCTCCGCCCCTTCGGGCAGGGTGGAAAGTTCGTCCTCCAGCAGTTTCAGGCCGCGGTCCAGCGTCGTCTGGAAGCGCTTTTCCTCCAGCTCCAGCGTTTCCTCGATGGTGTGCTGCGCCTGCCCCAGCTCGGGGAAAGCCTGCCCCATCTGGGTCACCAGTTCCGGCACCAGCTTGTACATCACCGGGTCATTGGCCCCCAGCAGATGCGCATGCCGCATGGCGCGGCGCATGATGCGACGCAGGACATAGCCGCGCCCCTCGTTGCTGGGCAAAACCCCGTCGGCAATCAGAAAAGAGGTGGATCGCAAATGGTCCGCAATCACGCGCAGATGCACATTGCCCTCGCCGTCGGGGTCCGAGTTGGTGACATGCGCCGCCGCCTCGATCAGGTCGCGCATCAGGTCGGTGTCGTAATTGTCATGCTTGCCCTGCAGCACGGCGCCGATACGTTCCAGCCCCATGCCCGTGTCGATAGAGGGGCGCGGCAGGTCCAGACGCTCGCCGTTTTCCTGCTGGTCGTATTGCATGAACACCAGGTTCCAGATCTCGATAAAACGGTCCCCGTCCTCGTCCTTGGAGCCCGGAGGCCCGCCCCAGACGTCCTCGCCGTGGTCATAGAAAATCTCCGAGCACGGCCCGCACGGCCCCGTTGCCCCCATCGACCAGAAATTATCGTCCGTCGCGATGCGGATAATGCGGTCATCCGGCAGGCCGGCGTATTTCTTCCAGATCTCGGCGGCCTCGTCGTCGGTATGGTAAACGGTTACCAGCAGCTTGTCCTTGGGCAGGCCGAATTCCTTTGTCAGCAGGTCCCAGGCATAGGGGATCGCTTCTTCTTTGAAATAGTCGCCAAAGCTGAAGTTGCCGAGCATCTCGAAAAACGTGTGGTGGCGCGCGGTATAGCCGACATTGTCCAGATCGTTGTGCTTGCCCCCGGCGCGCACGCATTTCTGGCTGGTCACGGCGCGGGTGTAGTCGCGCGTTTCAAGCCCGGTAAACACGTTCTTGAACTGCACCATGCCCGCGTTGGTGAACATCAACGTCGGATCATTGCGCGGCACCAGCGAGGAACTGTCCACCCTGGCATGGCCTTTTCCGGCATAGTAATCCAGAAAAGTGCTGCGAATTTCATTCAAACTGGCCATATCATTCTTCCCGTCTTTCGTGCGGCGGCACGCAATTCCTGTTCAAAACGGGTGTATCGCGCGCAGCCCCGACTGTCCACAGGGCAGGCACGAAAACGGGCCGCCGGCATATGCCCGCGACCCGTCGTTTTTCTGTAGCGCTGTCCCGGCGCGCAGTCCTAGTCTTCCAGAACGTCGTCCCTGGCAGGGCCACCCTCGAAATCCAGCCCGTGCGCCGCGCGGATTTTATCCTCCAGCTCCAGGGCCATATCGG
>JALWQC010000148.1 GCA_027080755.1 Paracoccaceae bacterium | reverse complement strand
CTGTTGCTGTCGGTGCGTTTTCTGCTGTCCGGCACCATCGCCGTCCTGCTGGCGCGCGCCCTCGGGCAAACGGCACCGCCGGGGCGCAAACAATGGGCGGCGGTGATCCTGTTCGGCATCCTGCAAAACGGGGTTTATCTGGGCAGCACCTTCGTTGCCCTGCAAACCATCGACGCGGGGCTGGGTGCGATCATCGCCAGCCTGCTGCCGCTGACCGTCGCCGCCGCCAGCTGGGTTGTTTTCCGCGAGAGCCTGCCCCCCCTCGGCATCCTCGGCCTGCTGCTGGGGACCATCGGCGTGGCCGTTATCATGGGCGCGCGCCTGTCCGGCGGGGCGGATATCTACGGCGTTGTCCTGATGTTTGTCGGGGTGGCGGCCCTGACCGGGGCGACACTTCTGGTGCGCGGGGCCTCGGGGGCGGGGAATGTGCTGATGATCGTCGGGCTGCAAATGCTGGTCGGCAGCGCGGTGCTGTTTCCCGCCTCTTTGCTGCTGGAAACCTGGCGGGTGGATCCCACCTGGCAACTGGCGGCCGCCTTTACCTATGCCACGCTGATCCCCGGCCTTGCCGCCACGCTGATCTGGTTCCTGCTGGTCGGGCGCATCGGCGCCACCCGCGCTGCCAGCTTCCATTTCCTCAACCCGTTTCTGGGCGTCGCCATCGCCGCGCTGGTGCTGGGAGAGGCCCTGAGCCTGCGCGACATCCTTGGTGTTTTTGTCATCATGGCCGGCATCATCGCGGTGCAAACCAGCCGCCGGATTTGACCGGCACCCCCCGCGGGCCTACAGTGGTGTCTTTATTAAACACGAGGATTACCATGAAAACCCTTTCTTTTGCCGCCATACTGGCCACCGGCATTGCCGGCGCCGCCTTTGCCCAGAACGCCAGCGTCAAAATCGCCCCCCTGTCCGTAGAGGGGCTGGTCATCGGACAGGAAATAAAGGTGGATGCGGATTTTGTCGCCAAATACGGCGTCACCGCCCCCGTGCCGTTTTCCTTTACCGTGCCAACGAACGAGGGGCAAAACATCTTTTTCCTTCCGGCACCGGGCGGGGCCGGCATCGTCAAGGTCACCTTTGCCACCCCCGATGAACGGGTAAAATCCAACCTGCAATTCGTGCATATGACCAGCCCGCAGCTTGCGCCCGACGAAAGGCTGACGTTTCTGGACGATATCGCCATGCAGGCCTTCGTTGCCTCGGTCCCCGACCCGGACCGCGCCAGCATCGACGTCAGCCGCCACATCGAAACCGGCCCCTATCCGGCGGTGGAAATGATCGGGCGGTATGACGGCGGCGACGATGGCATTGTCGCCCTGCGCATCGTTGCCATACCGGACCCCGACAGCGAAAACGGCGTTGTCGCGATCATCAATGCCCTGCCGAAAAATGTAGCGATGGAATCGGTCGGGGACATCCTGAAAACGGATGCCTCGCGGGCTTTGGGGACGTTCCGGTTCCGGTAACATCCGCTAACAGAAATATCATGTGACTGTGAGCGGCGGCGGGCCTACAAACGGGCTATGGAATACTTGCTTGGATATGCCGCCGGTCTGCTGACCCTGATAAACCCCTGCGTGCTGCCCGTGTTGCCGATCGTTCTGGCATCGGGGCTGCAAAGCCAGAAACACGCGCCGCTGGCGCTGGCGGCGGGGATGTCGCTGACGTTTGTTGCCCTCGGGGTCGGGGTCGCCACGCTGGGGGCCTCGGTCGGGCTGGATGCGGATCGGGTGGCAACCATCGGGGCCTGGGCGATGCTGGTTTTCGGCCTGATCCTGC
>JALWQC010000147.1 GCA_027080755.1 Paracoccaceae bacterium | reverse complement strand
CGTTTTATGCACGCCCCCGAGCTGATGCGCATGGGCGCGGAGATAGAGGTACACGGCGGCCATGCCACGGTGCACGGGGTGAAATCCCTGAAGGGTGCGCCGGTGATGGCGACGGATCTGCGCGCCTCTATCAGCCTGATTCTGGCGGGGCTTGCGGCCGAGGGGGAAACGGTTGTCAGCCGTGTCTATCACCTCGATCGCGGATATGAACATGTGGTGCGCAAGCTGTCGGCTTGCGGTGCGAAAATCGAACGGATATCGGAGTAATCATGGCAGATGCAAAATTCGAGGACGGGGCCGAGCAACCGCTACGCCTGCGTGCCGAAACCCCCGAGGATCTGGCCGTTATCGCCAGTCTGGTGCAGGATTCCGTCGGCGAGACGGCGGAAATTTCCTGGATGGCGAAAAAACACCGTTTTGCCATGTTGCTGAACCGGTTCCGCTGGGAAGACCGCGAAGCGGCCGAACGGCAGGGCCGCCCTTACGAGCGGGTGCAATCGCTGTTGCTGGTAGAATCCTGCCTGAAGGTTCTGGCGCAAGGCATTGATCCTGCGGACAAAGACACCGCCTTCGATTTGCTGGATATCCGGTTCGATGCCGGCAGCGAGGGCGCGGGCCAGATCGTGCTGACGCTGGCGGGGGACGGGGCGATAGCGCTGGATGTCGAATGTCTGGATGTCACCCTGACCGATGTTTCGCGCCCCTATATCGCACGCTCGCAAAAAGTTCCTTCGCATCCGGTGGAGTAAACCGATGACCACATTCCTGAACACCGCCCAGCCCGATTTCGAGGCACGTTTTGTCGATCTTCTGAACATCAAGCGGGACTCGGATGCCAATGTCGATGATATCGTCAGCGGCATTATTGCCGATGTGGCCCAGCGCGGCGATGCGGCGGTGATCGAATTGACGGCGAAGTTCGACCGTCTGGAGCTGACCCCCGAAACACTGGCCTTTTCCGGGGCCGAGATCGACGCCGAGATTGCCAAGGTGCCCGCTGCGGAACGCGCGGCGCTGGAACTGGCGGCGGCGCGGATCAGGGCCTATCACGAACGGCAACTGCCCGGGGATGCGCGCTGGACAGATGAAACCGGCGCGGACCTCGGCTGGCGCTGGAACGCGGTAGAGGCGGCGGGGCTGTATGTGCCCGGCGGCTTGGCGTCCTATCCGTCGAGCGTGTTGATGAACGCGATTCCGGCGCAGGTGGCAGGGGTGGAAAACCTTGTGATCTGTGCGCCGACACCGGAGGGCAAGGTCAACCCGCTGGTGTTGCTGGCGGCGCGGCTGTCGGGGGTGAAAACGGTCTATCGTATCGGCGGCGCGCAGGCGGTGGCGGCGATGGCTTACGGGACGCAATCCATTAAAAAGGTTGATAAAATCACCGGTCCGGGCAATGCCTTTGTTGCGGCGGCCAAGCGGCAGGTTTTCGGGCGTGTCGGCATCGACATGATCGCGGGGCCGTCGGAAATTCTGGTGATTGCCGACAAGGACAATGATCCCGACTGGCTGGCGCTGGATCTGTTGTCGCAGGCCGAACATGACGAAAGCGCGCAGTCGGTCCTGATTACCGATGACGCGGATTTTGCCGATCGGGTGGTCGCGGCCATCGAAAAGCGCCTGCAAACGCTGGAGCGGCGCGCCATTGCCGGCAAAAGGTGGGCCGATTACGGCGCGGTGATCGTGGTGCGCGATCTGGGCGAGGCGGCGGAACTGTCGGACCGTTTCGCGCCGGAGCATCTGGAACTCTGCGTGGCCGATCCCGAGGGCCTGATGGGCAGGATC
>JALWQC010000146.1:5325-7343 GCA_027080755.1 Paracoccaceae bacterium | reverse complement strand
CATCGCCGGCACCGTGGCCTATGTCGCCCCCGCCGCCCCCGTAATGGTGGAAGAGCCGGCCGGCTCTATGGGTGGTTCCGGCATGTGGCTGATCCCGCTGATCGCCATCGCCCTGATTGCGCTGGCCATGTCCAGCGATAATGGTGGTAATCAGGTTTGATCCACGGGTTTCCGATCTGAAAATTAAGGGTGCGCTATTCTGCGTGCCCTTTTTTGTGGCAAAAACTACAACCTAATAAGCATTTGTCAAACTTCGGAATATCCCTATCCTGCGGATACACGTATACCGCCAACCATTATAAGGATTTTAGAATGAAACTTTTCGCACTGACAGCCGCAGCTGTTGCTTTCGCATCCAACGCCATCGCCGGCACCGTGGCCTATGTCGCCCCCGCCGCCCCCGTAATGGTGGAAGAGCCGGCCTCTATGGGTGGTTCCGGCATGTGGCTGATTCCGCTGATCGCCATCGCCCTGATTGCGCTGGCTGCATCCCGTCCCGCGATACCCACCTAGGGCTATCCCGGGTTTCCGGTCTGAAAATTAAAGGGCGTGCTATTTTGTGCGCCCTTTTTAATCCAGCGTGAAGGGTTCCAGAACCTCGATATTCAGGAAGCCGACCTTGTTCCCCACCCACTGACGGGTTTTCCAGATCTGGCCGGTTTTTGAATCGGCGAAATAGGTGTTGGTGAAATCCGCCCCGTCGCCGGAACAGGTTTCCGTTACCTCGGTCACATCATAAGTAACCTCGACAATGGTCAGGCGGGTTTTGGCCCCTTTCACCAGATCGCAGGACACCGAAACAACCGTGCCGGCGGGGCCTGTCCCGGGGAAACGGTAATCGCGGGTCAGGCGGGTTTTCCAGTTTTTGAGCGGGGTCAGACGGGCAACCGGATCGTCGGCATCACTGCGCACCGACAGCAGATCCCCGCCCAGTCCGCGCGTTGCCGTTACCAGCGTGCCGCGCATGGTGATCGACTGGCGGAAACCGGAAACATAGGTCACATATTCCCCGTTCAGCGAGGTGGCGGACAGGATGTTGGTGACATCCTCGCCCTCGATATTGGCGCGCACCATCGCCAGCCCGTTTTGCTTGATCATCTCGCGGGTGACGACGGTTTTGGCGGGTTTGGGGGCCTCGTCTTTAGACGGAAGGATAACCCCCTTGATCGCCGTGAAAACCGGACTGGTCCCCCCCGAGGAACACGCCCCCAGAAGTGCCAGCGCGCCGAGGGCTGCCCAGATTGGCCTCATTGCCAGTAAGCCCCCCAGCTTTCGTTAAAGTCCAGCACATCGTAATCACGCAACTTCGGGTAGATCCGGTTGGCGATCCCCAGACGCGCGCCGCCGGCCCCGCTGGAATTGCCCAGCGAAACGCCGGTGGTGGAGCGGGTGTCAAACGGCATCGTCCAGCGCAACGGGATGGTGACGGAAATCCCCTTGCTGAAATTGCCGTCGCCGTAATCGGCAAAGGACATGTTGGTCAGGGTCATAAAGCCCGATACCTCCCAGCCGTTTTCAAAGCGGCGCGACAGGCTAAGCGTGGTGCCGACATCGCCGGCCAGATAGCGGCCGACGTCCACCTGTGCCTCCAGCCCGTAAAAGCCGGTATCCCAGTAGAAAGAGCCAAAGGCGCTGACCGTCCGGTAGCTGTCCAGCCCGAACATATCCCCGTCCGTCCGTTTCTGCACGGCGCTGACTTCCAGCCCCAGACCCCAGTTCTTGTTCGTCGGTTTCCAGATAACCTCGCCGTCCACACCGGCATAGCCGTTGTCCAGATATCCGCCGGAAACGCGGGCATAGGTCGCGGGCGACAGCTTGAAGGTGTAATCGGCGGTCAGCCGGTCCAGCGTAACGCCGCCAAGGGTGCCGCTGGTGCTATACAGTTTCTGCGACAGCGACCCGTTCAGCGAGGCCCCGCGCGAGATCTGGTATTTGGCCGTGGCGTTCAGCACGATGTCGATGCTGGCCGGCTGCCCGCCGGTGGCAAAGCTGATCGGCATTTTCGGGCTGAGCGACCA
>JALWQC010000146.1:0-5315 GCA_027080755.1 Paracoccaceae bacterium | reverse complement strand
TGAAATCGGGATAGGCATCCCGTTTCCACGCCCCGTCCCCCAGCGAATTCGGCGCATCGGTAAAGCGCGTCGTCTGCCAGCTTTCGGGGCCGGCATTGGGGCGTTCCACCTGTGCCTCCAGATCGGTGCGGCGGATTTCAACGGTCGTGGTTGCCACCTCGCCGGAGACCGGCGTAATGCGGAAATATTCGATAGAGGGCGGCATAGCCACCGACAGGGTGCGCGCGATACGCCCGATGGCCTTGGTCGTCTGCGGCATCTTGTTGTTGCGGATATAGAGATCAATCGAATCGTCGGTGATCCGCGCTTCCTCGATGATGATCCCCTCGGCCTCGAACACGGGAACAAGGGCGGCAATCACCGAATCCCGTGCCATCTGGCTGTGGGTCCAGGAACCGTCCGTGCTGTGGTTGGCGGGGCGCGGGTTCACCGGCACCGGTCCCATCCCCAGATCGGGCGAGACAATCGGCCGGTTGGGATTGCCCGACAGTGTCAGACGCAACCCGAAATCGGTGCCGTAGTTGTAATAGGCCCCCAGCGACACCCCGTTTACAGGTGCGTAATCAATGCCGAAGTTGAACGGCGAGGTCGGGGTAAAGCCGCTATAGGCCTGTTCCCCCGTATACGCGTCCGAGGAATATTCCGCCTTGAATGTCAGCCCCTTGACCGGTGTTTTCCATTCCAGACCGCCAAACAGGGCAACGTCGCCCCTGAAAAACTGGTCGAAATCCACGCCGGTGCTGGTAGAGGGCGGGCGCGTTCCCGTGCTGGCAATCGGGTTGTAGCTGCCAAGACGCCCCCAGCCCAGCCCGCCGCTGACGGTCAGATTGTCGGTGACGGTTTTGCTGGCCACAAGGTATTCGCTGCTGAAGGCCCCGTTGGACAAAAAGTCCCGGAACCCGACCGCAAGCGAGGGGAAGCTGCCGTTTTCCTCGAAAATCTGGTATTTCAGGTCCAGACTGGAATCATACAGCGGATTGCCCCCGATCCATTGGTCAACGGTGGTAAAATGCACAGAGGTTTCCAGCTTTGGCAGCAACTGGAAGGTCAACGTGCCGTTAAACGCGGTGCCGGTTTTGGAAAACGTCCAGGCGGTTTCCCCGTCCGGCAGCATTTGCGCCGTCGGCATGTCGATCAACCCCGAGGCCCCGTTCAGCCCGTAGCTGGCGGAATTTGCGCCAACCGAACCGGCGGCCATAACCGCAAAACCGAAAGAGACAGACCCAAGCAGATATTTTTTCATTACATAGAACCGAGCAAAGTTTCAAAGGCACCCCGACCAGGCAATCGGGGGAATCGCCCCCTTTTTTACACGTCTCCCCCCCCTATGGCGAGAGGAATCCCCCTCCGTTAGCCCTTTGTCGGCGGTTCTGCGGTTTCTGTGGCCAAAAGGGCGCGCAATCCGCTGCGGTAATCGGGATATTTCAGGGTTACGCCCAGCTCTTCCAGGATTTTGCGATTCGAGACTTTTTTCGATTCGGCATAAAAACTGCGGGCCATCGGGGTCATCTCCGCGGTTTCGAAATCGACGGCCTCGGGCAGGGGCAGGTGCAGCAGGCGGGCGGCCTCGGCGATGACCTCTTGCGGGGGGGCGGGGTCATTGTCGCAGACGTTGTAAATCGCCCCCGGCGCAGGTTGGAGGACAGAGGCCCGCACCACCTGCGAGATATCCTCTACATGGGTGCGGCTGAAAACCTGCCCGTCCTTGACGATCCGGCGCGCGGTGCCGGCCCGCACCTTGGCAAAGGGGCCGCGACCGGGGCCGTAAATGCCGGCCAGCCGAAAGATATGCACCGGCAATCCGGCGGTTTTGTGCAAATCGCGCCATGCGTTTTCGGCCGCGACCCGCCATTCCCCGCGCCGTGTGGCCGGCCGCAATTCGCTGGTTTCATCCACCCAGCCCCCGTCGCGGTTGCCGTAAACGGCGGTGGTGGACAGATAGCCGACCCATGCGAATTGCCCCGCACGCTCCGCGATTTCCGCGCGCAGCTCTGCCAGCACCGGATCGCCGTTTTCGTCCGGTGCGGTGGAAACCAGCAGATGCGTGGCCTGATCCAGCGCCGGCAGTATATCGCCGCCGGGCCAGAGGATAGCCTCGACTCCGTTGGCCTGCATCTCGGCGGCCTTTCGGGCGGAACGGGTGGTGCCGATGATGCGCCAGCCGTCTTTCTGCAGGTCGGCGGCGATGGTTCTGGCGCTGTAGCCAAAGCCGAAAATCAGCAGGGTTTTCATGGGCGCGCCCCTTTTTGATAGGCCAGCCGCAGTTCGGCGGTTTTTTCGTAGTCCTCTTCGCGCAACCGCTGTTTCATCGCATCTTCGATATGGCCCAGATGTGCCTCTACCGCCTTGCGGGCCGCTTGTGGGTCGCGGGCTTTTATCGCCTCCAGAATGGCGCGGTGCTGGTCCAGAAAGGTTTTGCGGGTCTGGCGTTTTCCGAACAATTGCTGGCGGTTGTAAAAAACCCCCGCCTGCAGCATTTCGAACATGGAGCGCATCATATGCATCATCACCACGTTATGCGCGGCCTCGACAATCGCCATGTGGAAATCCGCGTCCAGGCTGGCCTCGTCTCTGGCGCTGCGTTTTTCATGCGCCAGTTCCATGCGGGCAAAGATGTCTTCAATCACCTGCACATCGGCCCGACCGGCGTTTTCTGCCGCACGTTCGGCGGCCAGCCCTTCCAGATCGCGGCGAAAGGACAGATAGTCGAACAGGGCCTCTGTATGAGTGGAAAACAGGGCGACCAGCGGCGGGGCAAAGGCGGAGCCCAGAACCTGTGCCACGAAAACGCCGGCCCCGGGGCGGGTTTCCACCAGCCCGCGCGATTCCAGATCGCTTAACGCTTCGCGCAGGGACGGACGCGAGACATTCATCTTTGCCGCCAGATCCCGTTCCGAGGGCAGCCGTTCCCCCGGCCGCAGCACCCCTTTCAGGATCAGGCTTTCAATCTGGCGTGTGATAGAATGTGCCACCCGTTCGGGTGTGATCTTTTCAAATGGCATCCCGTTCCCCGTTATTGGTCCGCCAATATGACCAATTCCCGACAGGCTGGCAAGCGGGCATGAAAAAGGGCCGACGGATCGGCCCTTTTGTCGAATGATACAGCGTTTACTGGATCGGGATGA
Source organism: Paracoccaceae bacterium (assembly GCA_027080755.1). Classification (GTDB taxonomy): domain Bacteria; phylum Pseudomonadota; class Alphaproteobacteria; order Rhodobacterales; family Rhodobacteraceae; genus NORP23. The sequence goes on along the minus strand of JALWQC010000146.1, from coordinate 2,190 downwards.
TGTAGATCTCTACCCGGCGGTTCTGCTGGCGACCGGCGGCGGTGCCGTTAGAGGCCACAGGACGGGTTTCCCCGACGCCATAGGCAGTAATACGGTTGGCCGCGACCCCGTCAGCCACCAGAACCCCCCGCACCGCGCGGGCGCGCTGTTCGGAAAGGGCCTGGTTATAGGCGGCGGTGCCGGTGTTGTCGGTGTGGCCCACAACCTCTATCCGCGTGTTGGGATACTGGTTGATGCTGGCGGCCAGCTTGGACAGATCCGTTACCACGCTGGATTTGATAACCGAGCTGTTGACAGGGAAGGTGATCCCCTCGGGCAGGGAAACGATCAGCTGGCTGCCGGTGTTGATAATGCCGACATCGCCGGGCAGGGCGCTGCGCAGCTCGCGTTCCTGCTTGTCCAGATCGGCCCCGATGGCCCCGCCGATAGCGCCGCCAACGATGGCGCCCACGGCTGTGCCGTTGTTGTCGCCGGTCACGGCATGGCCCAGAATCCCGCCAAGAACCGCCCCGATACCGACGCCGGTGTTGGTGTTGTTGGTGGTGCCGTCGGGATTGGTGCAGCCCGCAATGGCCAGCGTTCCGGCCAGAACCGCAACCGATACCGTCTTTGTTGTCATGGATTTGAAAGTAGCCATAGAATAATTCCTTCTGGTTTCGCTACGAATTGCACCGTATTTTCTGCCAAATCCTGAATTTTGCAACAAAAAAGGCGGTAAATCAGCGGATGTTTGCCTAATCCGCGTCCAGCCGTGCGCCCTCGTAGGCCAGCATGGCGCGTTTGACCGGCAAGCCCCAGTGATAGCCCCCCAGCCCGCCGGATTTGCGCAAGGCCCGATGGCAGGGAATCAGCCAGCTGACCGGATTTTTCCCGACAGCCGAGCCGACCGCCCGCACCGCCTTGGGGTTGCCGATCCGGCGCGCGATTTCGGAATAGGTGGTGACATGGCCGGCGGGGATGGCCAGCAGGGCCTCCCATACCTTGATCTGGAAGGGGGCGCCGATCAGATGCAGGCGGGTGTCCCCCTTGTCAAAGGCGGCCGTAACCCAAGGTGCCAGCGCCGCCGGATTTTCCACAAAACGGGCTTTGGGCCAGCGGGCGGCCATATCGGCAAAGGTTGCCTCTGCCCCCGTTTCCGCGCCAAAGGCCAGCCCGCACAGCCCGCGATCCGTGCCCATCGCCAGCACCGGCCCGAAAGGGGAATCAAACCAGCCGGTGTGGATGGTCAGGCCGGCCCCCTTGCGGGCATATTCGCCGGGGGTCATGGCTTCCCATTTCACAAACAGGTCATGCAGCCGCGAGGCCCCCGACAGCCCCGTCTCTGTCGCCGTATCCAGCAGCGTGAAACGCTCCGCCAGCAGGGTTTTGGCGTGGTCCAGCGTCAGATATTGCTGATAGCGTTTCGGGCTGACCCCGACCCACTGGCTGAACACCCGCTGGAAATGCGCCGGCGACAGCCCGACAGCGGCGGCGGTTTCCTCCAGCGTGGGGTGCTGGCCGGCTTTCGAGTCGATAAACGCTATCGCGCGGGCAATGACGTCGTAATGATAGGGGGTCGGCGCGGGCATGTCGGTCCTTTTTGAAAATCATGGCCAAAGTAGCGCCTTTGCGCTAGAACTCCACCCGAATCTTGCGGATAGGGGACGGTAATGACGGCGCAGCTTGACTATGCAACCATCAGGGAAATTTTCCGCCGTTTCCGGGAAAGCGAGCCGCATCCGGTCTCGGAACTGAAATACCACAATGCCTATACGCTTGTGGTGGCCGTGGCTCTGTCGGCGCAGGCCACGGATATCGGGGTGAACAAGGCAACGAAAGCCCTGTTCGAAATCGCCGATACGCCGGAAAAAATGCTGGCGCTGGGCGAGGCCGGCCTGATCGAACACATCAAAACCATCGGCCTGTTCCGCAACAAGGCAAAGAACGTCATCAAGCTTAGCCGGAAGCTGGTAGAGGAATACGACGGGCAGGTGCCCTCCTCTCGGGCGGCGCTGGTGGGGCTGCCGGGGGTGGGGCGCAAAACCGCGAATGTGGTGTTGAACGTCTGGTTCCACTATCCCGCGCAGGCGGTGGATACGCATATCTTCCGTTTTGCCAACCGCACCGGCGTTGCCGCGGGCAAGGACGTGCTGGCCGTCGAGCGCGCAATAGAGGACAACGTCCCCGTCGAATACCAACAGCTTGCACACC
>JALWQC010000145.1 GCA_027080755.1 Paracoccaceae bacterium | reverse complement strand
CATCGAAAACCGCCAGCGAGGCCCCGCGCGCCACATCCGTTTCCACCACCACGACCTCGGGCAGCCCGTCCCCGTCCAGATCGGCCAGACGGGGGGCGACATCCTCGAAAACACGGTTTTGCGGCAGGGTCAGACGGCGGTGCGTGCCGTCGTCCAGCGTCAGTTCCAGCGTGCCGTATTCGGTCTGCTCGCCAAAAACGCCGTGCCTGTAGCGGTCCGTTTCGCCGCCGAAATCCGCGGCCACGATGCCGGCGCTTGCCGCAACCGGCAACAGGGCCGATGCGAAAAGCGCCGCGCGGATCATATTTGTTTTTCCGGCAGATGCACGACCAGCCCGTCCATATCGTCCGTCACCTTCACCTGACAGGTCAGACGCGAGCGCCGCTCGTCCGGCTGCCATGCGAAATCGAGCATGTCGGCCTCCATGTCGTCCTTGGGCGGCAGCTTGTCCACCCAGGCCTCGTCCACATAAACGTGGCAGGTGGAACAGGCGCAGGCCCCGCCGCAGTCGGCCTCGATCCCCGGAACATTGTTGTCGCGCGCGCCTTCCATGACGCTCAGGCCGGTGGGCACATCGATGGTATGTTCCTTGCCGGTGTGCTCGATATAGGTAATTTTAGGCATTCTTTCCCCTCGGGTCAGTCGGTTTTGTCCATATTTAGGGCCTGGGCCCGTAAACCGCAAGCTACCAGTTTGGCGGATTTTTGTCCTGAGCAGGCGCAAGGATGAAGGAATAGTGGTTCTATTTCAAAGCCTTGCAACGCACTCAGGGCGAAAATCCGCCAAACCCGAAGGGCGCGGCAATCGCACTGGTAGTTTGTGGATTACGGGCCTAGGCTCAATACCGAACGGCCTGACGTGCCAGCCCTCGGGGGTAAACTCTGTTCACGGGGCGAACGTTAACCAAAGGTAAACAGAAAGATTGGATTTTATGTAAAATTGTGGGAAATCCGTCCTGACAGAAATTCTTGGGGGACGGGATATGCCACGTATTACGATTCATGCGACCGACGCCGGATTTTTCAACCGCTCGCCGCTGGGGGATGAACTGGCGCCGAACGTATTCCTGAAGACCGGCGTCAATATCGCCGGCATCGCCCAGAGCGACGCCAAAGGCTGGCAAAGCCGCGAAAGCGGGCTGTATGCGGATTTCGGCATCGATATTCTGGGCGACAACCTGCCCACGGGGGCGGCCAAGCTGGGTGCGCAGACCACGATCAGCGTGACGGGGCTGGAATATTACCGCATCGAGGACGGCGTCAAAACCGTAACCGCCGTGCTGCGCCTGCCCGAACCGCTTGCCCTGCAGGCCACCTATGACCAGCTGGACGCGGAGCACTTCGGCTGGCGCGCCGATCTGGGCGCGGCGCTGGAAACGGCCGTGCAAAGCGACGGCCTGCGGTTTGTCGGTGGCGAGGGTGACGATGTTTTCGCCCCGCACAGCCAGATTTTGCCCATGTATGGCAGCAATATCCTGTCGGGCCACGGCGGCAACGACCGGATCACCGGCAGCCTTGGCGATGACCGGATCTATGGCGGCAGCGGGGATGACCACCTGTTTGACCCCGACGGGGTGAACTTTATTTTCTCCGGTTCCGGCGATGATTACGCGCAGCTTGGCGACGGTTCCGACGGCGGCGTGATCTATGGCGGCACCGGTGCGGATACGCTGGTTTCGGGGCGCGGCGCGGACCATCTGGTGGGCAATGCCGGCCGCGATATCCTGCTGGGCGGGGGCGGTGACGACATTCTGGACGGGATGCGGGCCAATGATACGCTCGATGG
>JALWQC010000144.1 GCA_027080755.1 Paracoccaceae bacterium | reverse complement strand
GTCCTTGGAATACGCCAGCGGCAGCCCCTTCATAATCGTCAGAAGCGCCACAAGCGAGCCGTTGATCCGTCCGACCTTGGCGCGGATCAGTTCCGCCGCATCGGGGTTTTTCTTCTGCGGCATGATGGAAGACCCGGTGGAAAACCGGTCCGAAAGCGTCACAAACCGGAACTGGGCCGAGGACCAGATCACCAGCTCTTCGGCAAAACGCGACAGATGCGTGGCACAGATGGCACTGGCTGAGAGGAATTCCAGCGCGAAATCGCGGTCGGCCACCGCATCGAGCGAATTGGCCGACGGGCGATCAAAGCCCAGCGCCTCGGCCGTCATGTGCCGGTCAATCGGGAACCCCGTGCCGGCCAGCGCCGCAGCCCCCAACGGACATTCGTTCATCCGCGCCCGTGCATCCTCCATCCGCGAACGGTCGCGCGCGAACATTTCCACATAGGCCATCATGTGATGCCCCCATGTCACCGGCTGCGCCACCTGCAAATGGGTAAAGCCGGGCATAACCATATCCGCCCCGGCCTCTGCCTGTTCCAGCAGCGCCGCAATCAGCGCATCGAGGCCGGAAATCGCCGCATCATACTGGTCCCGCGTCCACAGCTTGAAATCCGTCGCCACCTGATCGTTGCGCGAACGCGCGGTATGCAGACGCCCCGCCGGCTCGCCGATCAGATCCTTCAGGCGCGCCTCTACATTCATATGAATGTCTTCCAGCGCCCTGGAAAAGGGGAAATCCCCCGCTTCTATTTCTGACAATACCGTGAGCAGCCCTTCCCTGATCGCCTCGGCATCCTTATTGGTAATAATACCCTGTGCGGCAAGCATCGCTGCGTGGGCGCGGGAACCTTCGATATCCTGTCGGGCCATCCGCTTGTCATAATCGATAGAGGCATTGATCGCCTCCATGATAGCGTCCGGTCCGGCGGCAAAACGTCCGCCCCACATTGCATTCGATGATTTTTTGTCCGACATAGAGATACCTGTTCTATTTGCGAGGCCACCATGAAAAGACCCCTTCTTACCGCACTGCTATACGCTGCCCTGACCCTTGGTGCAAACCCCTTGCTGGCGGCGGGGCTGGATCCGGCCACCCGCACGGCGATTATCGACATGCGCGCGGGGGATATGCGGAAAATGAACATCCTGCCCACGCCCAAACCGGCGTCGGACATTCCGTATGAAAACCTTGCGGGGGACCAGTTTACCCTTGCCGACACCAACGGGCGCTACCGGCTGGTGAATTTCTGGGCCACATGGTGCCCGCCCTGCCGCGCGGAAATGCCAACCCTCGACGCCCTGCAAGCCGATCTTGGCGGCGATACCTTCGAGGTATTAACCATTGCCACCGGCAAAAACCGGGTCGAGGATATCAACACCTTCTTCGAATCCGCCGGCGTGAAAAACCTGCCCGTTCTGCTGGATCCCTACGGCAAACTGGGGCGGGCTATGGGCGCGCTCGGGCTGCCGACAACCATCCTGCTGGACCCCGAGGGCAACGAGATCGCCCATCTGACCGGCGGCGCGGACTGGCACAGCGAAAACGCCGTTGCCGTATTAAAGGCCCTGATGGGGCAGGAATAGGGCCGCTTCGGCCAGTTCCTTGTGACGCGGGCAGGTGGTGACATGGTCGTTAACCATGCCCACCGCCTGCATGAAGGCATAAACGATGGTGGGGCCGCAAAACTTGAACCCCGCCTTTTTCAAATCCCGCGAGATCTGTTCCGAAAGCGCGGTTTTGGCCGGAATCTCGGCATCCGTGCCAAAACGGTTTTGCAGCGG
>JALWQC010000143.1 GCA_027080755.1 Paracoccaceae bacterium | reverse complement strand
AATCTGCGCCGTCGAGGCCTGTTCAAGCGCGCTCATTCCAGCACCTCCGTTTCGAAATCTTCCCCGTCCAGCCATTCGCCAAAGCGCGACAGGTGGTCGTAATCCCCGCCAAAGGCGCGTTTTTCCACGCGCATGCGGGCCGTATAGCCGCGCGTCGGTGTGGCATAGCTGGCGATCAGCTCGCACAGCTCGGCCCAGACCTTGTCGATAGCAGCATCGTCATAATCAAGCGGCAGGGTCTTGCCGCCGCTGCCCAGCCCGATCAGTTCCAGATGGCCGGTTCTGGCGGCGGCCACGCCTTCAAATCCCCCCGCTGCGGCAATCGCCCCTTCCAGCGGCAGCTGCTTGGAAAAGGCCAGCGCCTGTTTCTTGGTGGGCAGAGCGCCGGATTTATAGTCGTAAATCGCCAGCCGTCCGCCTGCCATCAGGTCCAGACGGTCGGCCTTGGCTGTCAGGGTGAAGGGCGGGGACTGCATCTTGCGCTGCCCCGAAGTTTCCGTTTTCAGCGGCCGGCCCCGCTCGCGCCGCTCGCGTTCGGTGGCAATAAACCACGGCGCGATTTTTGCCAGACGCGCGCGCCAGAAACGCCGCGTGCTGGGCCAGGGGACATCCGCGTCCAGCACCGTTTCGGCGGTTTTGATGAAAATTTCCCCGGCGTTTTCCGGCAGACCGTCACGGGTTTCCTGCACGAAGACCTCCAACACCCGATGCAGGGCGGTGCCGCGCGCCATGGCGTCGGCCGCACGCCCGAGGGGGGGCAAGGGACGCAGGCGCAGAACCTTGTCCGCATAAATGGCATAGGGGTCGCGGCTAAGGGTTTCGATCCGCGTGACCGACAGCGTATCGGGGCGGGCAGACACCGGCGGCGCGGGCGAGGGGCGCGGGGCCGGCGCCTGCATTTTGTCCGGTGTATTCAACGCCAGCGCCAGCGCCAGCAAGCCCTGCCCCCGTTCCCGCATCGCCGCCAGTGCCCCCTGCCCGTCGGGTTTCAGCCCCTCCAGCAGGTTGGTCAGGCGGATCATCCAGCGCGAGGCAACCGTGGGCGATTCCCCGTCCCGCACCGCGCGGCTCAGCACCACTTCGGGGGCCGCGATGGCCTGCTGGAAGTCATGCGCCGACAGGCCCGTCTGGCGTTCCGGCAGCGGCAGGCCGATCTGGCGGCGCATGTCGCGACTCATCCACGGGTCGGGCTGGGGAGCGGCGGGCCAGACCCCCTCGTTCAGGCCGCCGAGGATCACCAGATCCGCGCTTTGGACCCGCGCCTCCAACGTCCCGAGGATGGCAACCCCCGGATAGGGCAGAAAGGCCTGTTCGCGCACCTCTTCCTTATTCAGCTCCTGCTGGAAAAGGGCGTGATATTGCGCCAGCGTCAGCGGGGCGGCGGCCCCGGATTCCCCGTGCAGGCGGTCAAAAACGGCGCGCGCGGCTTGTCCGGCCTCTTTTTCAAACAGCGGCGGCGGGGTGTCCGACGTACCGCGGGACAGGGCCAGCGCCGCCTGTTGGTGCAGCACCACCCAGTCGGCCAGCGGCAGGGTTTCGGGCACATCCGCAAGCGGGGCCAGCACCTGCTGCAGGCCCGCCAGCCACGGTTCCATATCCTCGGGGGCGCCGGTTTGCAGCGCCTGCCAATCCACAAAGGGCGCACCGCCCCGCAGGGCGTGCAGCTCCAGCCAGCGGGTATGTTTCAGGTGGGCCGCCCGTGCCGCGCCGCTGCCGCCACACAGCGGATGTTTCAGCAGGGCCAGCAGATCGACCGGCAACAGCGGCGCACCGGCCAGCGTGACAA
>JALWQC010000142.1 GCA_027080755.1 Paracoccaceae bacterium | reverse complement strand
GGCCTTCAGCTCCGCCTCGCTCGGGGCGGGGGTGGGGCTGCTCAGGTTTTCGGCGCCAAGGCGGGCATAGGTGAAGCTGCGGGTTTCGCCCATGTAATCGAACACCGCATTCAGGGCATCGTCGGGCAGGCGCGCGCCGGCGGTAACAGCCGTGCGCAGGATTTCCTGTGCCTTGTCGGCGCGGATCAGGGATTCATATTCCGCCGGAGTCAGCCCCGAACGTTTCAGGATATCCCTGTAGACATCGGGATCGAAGGCCCCGCCAATGCCCTGGAAGGCCGGCGTTGACAGTAGTTCCGCCTGCACCGTGGCGTCGGAAACAGAGATCCCCAGACGTTTGGTTTCGCCACGCATGGCGGCCTCGGTTATCAGCTGTTGCATCACCTGCCGGTCCAGCCCGTATTGCAGCGCGTCGCTGATGGTCAGGGTCTGGCCCACCTGTTGCGAGGCGTTGCGGATTTCCTGTTGCAGGGTGCGGAAATATTCCTCGGCGGTGACTTCCTCGTCGCCGACCGTGGCCACCGTGGCCGAGGTGGAGGGCGAGAAAATCCCCGTAATCCCGAAGCCGATCATGGCCAGCACCGACAGGGACAAAACGATATAGAACAGGATTTTCGAAAACGTCTTTTTCGGGCGGTGGGTCATATCGCTTCGTTCCTTGCAGGATCAGATAAATTGTCGCGCGTTTTTAAGACGGTAAAGACGCAGATACAAGGCCTATGGACGAAATGCGCCGAGGCGGGCGAACATTTCTGTCAGTCCGGCGCGATCCGCATTGGCAAAGGCCACGCGCAGCTGTTTTTCGGCGCGCCCGTTCCCGCCCTGATCGCGGCGCGGGGCGAACATGGTGCCGGGCAGCAGCAACAGTGACTGTTCGCGCACCAGACGTTGCGCCAGAACGTCGCTGTCCATGTCGAAAGGATGTTCCACATAGGCAAAATACGCCCCCGAGCCCAGCAGTTTCCAGCCTGCCAGGGCGTGGAACCCTTCGGTAACGGCGGCGCGGCGGTCCAGAATTTCGCGCCGCTCCCGCGCCACCCAGTCCGACAGGTTCTGCAGCCCGTAAAGCGCCGCTTTCTGCCCGATCTGGTTGGGGCAGATGGCGACGCTGTCCAGAAACTTTTCCGCCTGCGCCAGACGTGCGCGCGCAGCAACCATCGCCCCGACCCGATGCCCCGTCAGACGGAACACCTTGGAAAAGGAATAGAGGTGGACCAGATAGTCGGGCCAGTCCGCATCCTGGAACAGGCTGTGCGGCGGGCCTTCGGCGCTGTGGAAATCGCGGTAGGTCTCATCCAGCACCAGCACCAGATTATGCGCGCGCGCCAGATTGGCAAAGGCGCGCAGCAGGCCGTCGGGATATTCGGCCCCCGTGGGGTTGTTGGGCGTTACCAGCACGATCGCCCTGACCTTGTCGTCGATCAGGGCGCGCGCGGCCTCTATATCGGGCAGCATCCCGTCCCCGCAGGGCAGCAGGCGGGTTTCGATGCCCGACATATCGAGCCACATTTTATGGTTGAAATACCACGGAGTCGGTAAAATTACCGCATCGCCGGCCTGTGCAACGGTGGAAATCGCGGCGCTGAAGGCCTGGTTGCACCCCGAGGTTATCGCCACCTGATCCGGCGAAATCCCCCCGTTGTAGGCCGCCGACCACTGTTGCGCGATCTCGGCCCGCAGCGCCGGCAGGCCCAGAACGGGGCCATAGATATGGCTGTCGTCCTGATCGATGGCCGCGCGCATGGCGTCGCGCAGCGGGGCAGGGGGCGGATCGACGGGGGCGGCCTGTGAC
>JALWQC010000141.1 GCA_027080755.1 Paracoccaceae bacterium | reverse complement strand
ACCCCCAGCACCGGTTTCAGCCAGCGCGTTCCCCGCCGCTCCAGCCAGCCCCGCATCCGGTTCCCGCGCAGCCCCTCGTATACCCAAATCAGGGCGGCGGTGGCGGCAAAGGACATCTGGAAACCGGGGCCGATCAGGTTGTAAGGCTTTAATATCAAAACGATAAACGCCGCCACCGCCACCGCGCGCATGGTAAAGGCGGGGCGATCCAGCAGGACAGACACCAGCACCACCAGAGTCATGACAAAGGCCCGCTGCGTGGCCACATTCGCCCCCGACAGCACCAGATAGCCAAAGCCCGCCGCAATCGCCACCGCTGCGGCCCATTTCTTCACCGGCACTCGCAAGGCCAGCGCCGGCACCAGCGCCAGACCATAGCGCACCAGCGCAAAGACAAAGCCCGACAGCAGCCCCATATGCAGCCCCGAGATCGCCAGCAGATGCGCCAGATTGGCCCGACGCAGGTTCTGCATCACCCCGGGATCAATGCCCGAGCGGTCCCCCGTCAGGATCGCCGCCGTAAACGCCCCCTTCTGCCCCGAAATCCGTGCCATGATCGCCCGCGAAATCCGCATGCGCTGGCGAAAAACCCATGTATCGGCGCCCCCTTCCGGCGGGGCGGCGCGCAAGGCGGGGTTTCGCGTATAGCCGACCGCCCCGAGCTGCATGAACCAGGCCATGCGGCGGAAATCGAATCCCCCCGGCTCTACCGGCGGGCCGGGGGGGGACAGGCGGCCGGTCAGGGTGATGCGGGCGCCGGCCTCCAGCGCCGTATCGGCAATAAACCCCTGCAGGGAAACCCGCGCCCGTTCCGGCGTTTCCCGCGCGGCAATGCCCGGCAGATACAGCCGGTCCAGCAAGACCCGCGGCGCATTGCTGCCGGAACGGTCCAGGCTGATAATCCGCCCCTCTATCGGGCCATAGTAATGCCCGCGCAGCACCGGCGCGCGGGCGGTTTCGCTGCGCAAGGCCGCATAGCCATAGCCAAGCAGCCCGACCCCCAGCGCCGAGGCCAGCACATACCCCCCGATCCTGTCACGCGGGCGCAGAACCACCAGCCCCGCCCCGAGCAGCACCAGCGCAATCGCCAGCCCTTGCGCCGGCTCGGCCGGATTGGCGAAATATCCCGCGATTCCGGTGGCAAAAAACACCGGCATCCATAAAAACAGGGACTCGCGCTGGCTTTCCAGCAAATCCGTGATGCGCGAATGGGGCATGGCCCTTGTTCTCCAACCCGTTAATGGCCTAAAAGCCGTGGAAACTTCTATCCGCTTTTCGGTTACCAAAAGGTTAAACATGTCTCAGGTCGTTACCCGCTTTGCCCCCTCTCCTACCGGTTATCTGCATATCGGTGGCGCGCGCACCGCGCTGTTCAACTGGCTTTTTGCCCGTCACAACGGCGGCAAATTCCTGCTGCGGATAGAGGACACGGACCGCGCCCGTTCCACCCCCGAGGCCACAGAGGCCATCTTCGAGGGTCTGCGCTGGCTGGGTCTGGACTGGGACGGCGAGCCGACCAGCCAGTTCGCCCGCATGGAGCGTCACGCCGCTGTCGCACAGGAAATGCTGGACAACGGCAGCGCCTATAAATGCTATGCCACGAAAGAAGAAATAGACGCCTTCCGCGCCGAGGCCCGCGCGCAGAAACGCCCGCCGCTGTTCCGCTCCACCTGGCGCGATGCGGATCCCGCGACCGCCCCCGATGCCCCCTATGTGGTGCGCCTGAAGGCCCCGCGCGACGGCGAAACCCGGGTTGATGACAAGGTGCAGGGGCCGGTGACGTGGAAAAACGAGA
>JALWQC010000140.1 GCA_027080755.1 Paracoccaceae bacterium | reverse complement strand
GATCAGCGGGGATATGGAGATCGCCGGCTCGGTTTCCGGCGGCTGTGTAGAGGGGGCCGTGGTCGAAGAGGCGCTGGAAGCCTTGCAGGACGGCACCCCCCGCATTCTGGAATACGGCGTCACCAATGAAGAGGCCTTCGCCGTCGGTCTGGCCTGTGGCGGCAAGATCCGCGTGCTGGTAGAGCCGCTCGGGATCGGCAAAGGCCCCGCGCCGGAACTGTTGCGCCAACTGGCCGATCTGCGGGCAGCGCGGCGGCCCGCGGCCTATGTCGTCGATACGCAAAGCTGGGAACGCCAGGTGCTGTCGGGCGATTTCCCCGCCGAAATCGCGGCGCGTTTTGCCCGCGACGCCTCGGGATTCGAGGGGGCGCGTTTCGTGCGTATCGACAATCCCCCCTTGCGGATGATTATCGTCGGTGCCGTGCATATCGCGCAGCAACTGGTGCAGATGGCGCGGCTGGCCGGCTATGACCCGCTGGTGGTGGACCCGCGCGCCGCCTTTGCCAGCGTGGAACGTTTCGGGGATGTTCCCCTGTTCCATGACTGGCCGGATACGGTGGTGCAGCGCCTTGCGCCGGATGCGCGCACGGCGGTTGTCACCCTGTCGCATGACCCCAAGATCGACGACCCCGCGTTGCATGTGGCGCTGCGCTCCGATGCCTTTTATATCGGCAGTCTCGGCTCGCGGCGGACCCATGCCAAACGGGTTGACCGCCTGCTGGCGGCGGGGTTCTCTCCGGCGGAGGTTGCGCGTATCCATGCCCCCGTCGGGGCGGATATCGGCGCGGCGACGCCGGCGGAAATCGCGGTTTCCGTCATGGCCGAAATTACCGCTTGCCTGCGCCGGCCTGAGGGCCGGAAATGAGCGCCCCGCCCATCCTGTTGCTGGCGGCGGGGGCCTCGCGGCGGATGGGGGATGTGGACAAGCTGCTGCTGGACACCCCCGACGGCCCGCTTTTGCGCCACACGGCCCGCAACGCGCGTGCTGTTGGACCGGTGCGGGTGATGCTGGCGGGGGGGCGTCCGGAACATCACGCAGCGCTGGCCGGACTCGACGTTGCCATAACAGAGGTGCCGGATGCGGCCGAGGGCATGTCCGCCGCCCTGCGTGCCGGCATGGCCGCCCTGCCCCCCGACAGCCCCGCCGTGATCATTGCGCTGGCGGATATGCCGCTGGTCGGTCCCGATATCTATGCCCGCCTGATCGCCGCCCACGCGCCGGACAAGGGCCGCCTGATTTGTCGTGCGGAGACGCAAAGCGGGCGCAAGGGGCATCCGGTTCTGTTCGACCGCCGTTTCTTTCCCGATCTGGCGCAGGTGCGGGGGGACAAGGGCGGGCGCGACATCCTGCGCGCCAACCCGCAGGCCCTGTGCAACGTCCCGACCCCGGGCGAGGGGGCGGCCTGCGATATCGACACGCCGCAGGACTGGCAAAATATGCCCCTGATCAAGGATGATTTTTCCCGCAAAGGGTGATAAACTGTCCGCATAATTCGAGTCTATTTCCTTTGCCGCGGGAGCTTTTGCCATGAAACGTCTTTTCCTTGTTCTGCTGACGGGTCTTTTTCTGACTCCGCTTCTGGCCGCCGCGCAGGACAGTATCATCCCCGAACGGCGCAGCATTGTTAGCGAGGATACGGACTTTTACGGCGGGGACATCCGCTCTATTCTGAACACGGATATGGATTCCTGCGAAGAGGCCTGCCTGTCGGATGACAATTGCAACGCCTATACCTTCAACACCAACAAGGACGCCTGTTTTCTGAAGCGGGACGTGGAACGGCAGGACCCTTTCAGCGGGGCGATTTCCGCACAGATCCTGCGCAACGATCCCGCAACCGTGCGGCAGGGGGCGGAACTGGCCGCGACACTGGATTTCCTGCCCGCGGGGCTTTTGGACGACGCCATCCGTCAGGCGCGGTTTTTCGGGCAGGATTATCCGGTCAACGGCCGCAAGCTTGCCGATCTGCGGGACGAGGTGACCCGGGCGCGGATCCGCAGTGACGTGAATTCCGCCTTCTGGGCACAAGCGGCGCTGGTGAACCTGACAGACAATGCCGGCGACTGGCTGAATCTGGCCAAACTGGTGCTGAAGTATAAGGACGAGTCCCAAAGCACCCTGCGCCGGATCGCCACCAATGCGGCGATCAACGCCTATCTGCGGGGGAAATCCGCCCGTCTGAAGGGCGATGCCCTGATGCTGCTGGCGCAGATGCTGGAAAAACGCGGCTATGAACGGGCCACAATTCCGGCTCTGCGGCTGGCGATGGCTATTGCCCCCTCGCCCCTGACGGCCAAGGCGCTGGACCGGATTGTGGGGCTGTATGGTTTTCGGGTGACGGAACATCAGGTGGACAGCGATTCCGCCAGCCCGCGGTTTTGCGCGACATTTTCGGAAAAACTTGTGCAAACCGGCCTCGATTACGCCCCCTTTGTGCGGCTGGAAGGCCCCGCCCTGCCGGTAGAGGTCGATAACGCGCAACTGTGCATCGACGGCCTGCAGCACGGCCAGCGCTACAAGGTTACGCTGCGCGCGGGTCTGCCGGCGCAAAACGGGGAAAAGCTGGCGAAATCGGTCGATCTGGAATTTTATGTGCGGGATCGTGCGCCCTCGGTCCGGTTTATCGGCAAGAATTACGTGCTGCCCAAATCCGCCGATGCCGCCATTCCGCTGGTCGGGGTGAATGCCGACAGCGTCGATCTGGCCATCTACCGTATCGGGGACCGCAATCTGGTGCGCAGCTTCCAGAACTATATTTTCGGCACGCAGCTGGATTCCTATTACGAGGACGACATCAAAAACGCCCTTGGCGAACAGGTCTGGCGCGGCACGGGGGTGCTGTCCAGCGTCCTGAACGAGGATACCGTAACCGCCCTGCCGATCGGTCAGGCGGTGGACCACATGAAGCCGGGTGTCTACGCCATGACCGCCCGCATCCCCGGTGTGGGCGAGGAATGGGATGCCGCCGCGACCCAGTGGTTTATTGTCACCGACCTTGGCATTGAAACGCTGATGGGCAACGACGGGTTGCATGTTTTCGTGCGCGGCCTGTCCGACGCCGCCGCCCGCGCGGGCGTAGAGGTGCAGCTGGTGGATGCCAAGAACGACGTGCTGGGAACAGTGCAGACGGATGCGGACGGCTATGCGCATTTCGCGGCCGGTCTGGTGCGCGGGAACGGCTCGGCGGCGCCGGCGCTTCTGACCGTGAAAAAGGGGGATGACCTCGCCTTTGTCAATCTGGGCCGTGCGGCGCTGGATCTGTCCGATCGCGGGGTGACCGGCCGTGCCGCCCCGCCGCCGATCGACGTTTTTGCCAGCACCGAACGGGGGGCCTATCGTCCGGGGGAAACGGTCTATGCCACGATTCTGGCCCGCGATGCACAGGCCCGCGCGATTGACGATCTGCCGCTGACGGTGGTTGTTACCCGCCCCGACGGCGTGGAACATGCCCGTGCCGTTGTGCCCGATATGGGGGCCGGCGGGCGTGTCTATGCGATGCCTCTGGCGGCGGATGCGCAACGGGGGACATGGCGCCTGCGGATCTATGCGGATCCCGATTCCCCCGCCCTCGCCAACAAGGCCTTTCTGGTAGAGGATTTCCTGCCCGAGCGTATAGATTTCGACCTGTCCCTGCCCGATGGCATGGTGCATCTGGATGCGGCACCGGAGCTGTCGCTCGATGCGGCCTATCTGTATGGCGCGCCTGCGGCCGGTCTGACAATAGAGTCCCAGACAGTCCTGAAAGCCACGGACAGCCTGCCGGCCTATCCCGGATACCGCTTCGGCCTGTCGAACGAGCGGTTCGAGGCGGCCTATGCCAATCTGGACCGCGGGGTTGTGACCGACGATCGCGGGCACGCGGCCTTTCCGTTGCCGCTGCCCGATAGTGTATCCACCAGCCGTCCGCTGGAACTGACCGCCACCGTGCGCGTTATCGACATGGCCGGACGGCCGGTGGAACGCAGCATCACCCGCCCTGTGGCGCCGGACGGGCCGCGCATCGGTATCCGGCCGCTGTTTGACGGCACGGCCGAGGAAGGCTCTACCGCCCGTTTCGAGGTGATCGCCATTGATGCCGACGGGCGAATTCCCATGCAGCGGGTCGGCTGGGCGCTGTCGCGGGTCGAAACCCGTTACCAGTGGTATGAAACCGACGGCTATTGGGATTACGAGCCGGTCACGCGGCGCACCCGTGTTGCCTCGGGCGAGGTCAGCCTTGGCACCGACGCCCCCGCCCGTATAGAGGGCGCCGTGGACTGGGGCCGCTACGAACTGAAGCTCTACGCGCTTGACGGGGGGGACACGGCGGCCGGCCTTACCTTCAGCGCGGGGTGGTACGGGGCCGATGCGGGCAGCGACACCCCCGATCTGCTGGAGGTCGGGCTGGACAAGGTGCGCTATGCCATCGGGGATACCGCAACGCTGCGGCTGAAGGCGCGCTATGCCGGCAAGGTGCTGGTGCGTGTGGTCAGCGATCATCTGGTGGCCATGCAGGCGCTGGATGTGGACAAGGGCGAAACCGCGGTTTCCCTGCCCGTGACCGGGGATTGGGGCGCGGGGGCCTATGTGGTTGCCACGCTGATCCGGCCGATGGATGTGGCCGCGAAACGCAATCCGGCCCGCGCGATCGGCCTGTCCTATGCGCCGGTCGATCCCGGGGACAAACAGTTACAGGCGCATTTCATCACCCCCGACAGCGTGGACCCGCGCGGCCCGCTGGCGGCACAGGTGCAGGTGGACGGGGTGAAACCCGGGCAGACGGTCTATGCCACGATTGCGGCGGTGGACGTGGGGATCCTGAACCTGACCGGTTTTACCGCCCCGGCCACGGCGGATTACTATTTCGGCCAGCGGCGGCTGGGGATGGAGTTCCGCGACCTTTACGGCCAGTTGATCGACGGGATGCAGGGCGTGCGCGGGACGCTGCGCTCGGGCGGGGATGCAGGGATGCAACGGCGCAACAGCCCGCCGCCGACCGAAAAGCTGGTCGCCTTTTTCAGCGGCCCGCTTCAGGCGGATGAAAACGGGGTGATTACCGCCGATTTCCGGCTGCCGGCCTTTAATGGCACGGTCCGCCTGATGGCTGTTGTCTGGGGGGAAACCGCCGTCGGGCAGGCCAGCAAGGACATACTGGTGCGCGATCCGGTTGTGGTCACCGCCAGCCCGCCGCGTTTTCTGGCGCCTGGGGACCGGACCACGGTGCAAATCGCGCTGGCCCATGCCTTCGGTCCCGCAGGCGACATGACGCTGGAGGTTTCCGCAAGCGGGGCGCTGGTGCTGCCGCAAGGGGCGTTGCAGCAACAGATCACGCTGGGGGACAAGGCCCGCACGCGCCTGTCCGTTCCGGTTCTGGCGGGCGCGGCCGGCGGGGGCAACCTGCGCGTCGCCCTGACCACGCCCGACGGCAAACGTCTGGTGCGCGACTACCCGCTGGAGGTGCGCGTGAACGACCCCGAGGTTGCCAATACCTACCGTCTGACCCTGCCCCCGGGCGGAAGCATGACGCTGGACCCTTCCGCCCTGTCGGACATGGTGGAGGGCACCGGCAAGGCCACGCTGGCCGCCGGTCCCGTTGCGCGTTTCGATGTGCCGGGCCTGCTGGTGGCGCTGGACCGCTACCCCTATGGCTGCACGGAGCAGCTGACCTCGCGGGCGCTGCCGCTGTTGTATTTCGACCGGATTTCCGCCGCGCTGGGCATTGCGCGCGAGCGGCCGGTTGACGACCGCATCCGCACAGCCATCGACGGGATTCTGGCCAATCAGAGCAGCACAGGCAGTTTCGGCCTGTGGCGGCCCTCGGACGGGGATTTGTGGCTGGACGCCTATGCCACCGACTTCCTGTCGCGCGCCCGTCTGGCAGGGTATTCCGTACCGGAGCAGGCCTTCAGGGCGGCGCTCGACAACCTGCGCAACCAGGTGAACTATGCCGGCGATTTCGAAAACGCGGGGCAGGGGCTGGCCTATGCGTTGATGGTGCTGGCGCGGGAAAAATATGCCTCTGTCGGGGACCTGCGCTATTTCGCCGATGAAAAGGCACAGGATTTCGCAACCCCGATGGCGCAGGCCCAGATCGGCGCGGCGCTGGCCTATTACGGCGACCAGACCCGCGCGGACCACATGTTCCGGCTGGCACAACGCCGCCTCCGCGACCCGCGCGACGATAGCGGGGAATGGCGGCGCGATTATGGTTCCAACCGGCGCGATGCGGCCGCCGTTCTGGCCCTGGCGCTGGGGGCCGGAAGCACCGCCGTGGATGTGGACTACCTAAGCGATCTGGTCACCCTGCATCCGGCCCGCTACCCGTCTACACAGGAACGGGTCTGGGCGCTGCTGGCGGCCAACGCGCTGGTTTCGGATGCCAATGCGGGGGCGATTACGGTGAACGGCCAGCCCGCCAGCGGCCCCGTCGTGCAGGCCCTTGCCGCTGGCGAGGATCGTGAAACCGTCATCCGCAATACCGGTGATACCCCCGTTCCGGCCGTGCTAAGCACCTTCGGCGTGCCGCGCTATCCGGCCCCTGCGGGCGGGGACGGCTATCGCATTTCGCGGCGCTATTTCACGCTGGAGGGGGACGAGGTTGCCGCCGATGCCATCCGCCAGCATGACCGCCTTGTCGTGGTGCTGGAGGTCACGCCCGAGCGGCGCAGCGATGCCCGCCTGATGGTGAACGACCCCTTGCCCGCCGGTCTGGAAATCGACAACCCCGACCTGCTGCGAGCGGGGGATATCTCGGCGCTGGACTGGCTGCATCTGGACAATGTCGCCACGCATACGGAGTTCCGCGACGACCGCTTTCTGGCGGCGGTGGACTGGTCCGGGACCGGATCGTTCACGCTGGGCTATATCGTGCGGGCGGTGTTTGCCGGCGAATTCCACCAGCCGGCTGCTTCGGTCGAGGATATGTATCGCCCCGCCTATCGCGCCCGCACGGCCACGGGCAACGTGATTATCCTGCCGGCCCGCTAATATGAGGCGGCGGATCATCAGGGCGGCCCTTGCGGCCCTGATTGCGGGGGGGCTGACCCTGCTTGCGGGGGAAATCTGGGTGCGCACGACCGTGCTGCCGCCGCTGGGTCTGCAAACCTCGGTCAGCGTTCTGGATCGCAAGGGGCGGCTGCTGCGGGCCTATCCGGTGGCCGACGGACGCTGGCGGCTGCCGGTGCGTCTTGACGATGTCGATCCGCGTTTTGTTGCCCAGCTTCTGGCGTTCGAGGATAAGCGTTTCTACACCCACCACGGGGTTGATACGCGCGCGGTTCTGCGCGCACTCGGGCAGGCGGCGGTGAACGGGCGGGTGGTCTCGGGCGGGTCCACGTTAACCATGCAGGTCGCGCGTCTGCTGGAAGGCGGGGGGACCGGCCGGCTGGGCGCAAAGCTGCGCCAAACCCGTGTGGCGCTGGCGCTGGAACGGGT
>JALWQC010000139.1 GCA_027080755.1 Paracoccaceae bacterium | reverse complement strand
ACCCACGCCTGTTCGATTTCCAGCGGCAGCAGATCGGGGCAGGGGAAATAGCGGTAGTCATGCGCCTCTTCCTTGGAGCGCATGGAGCGTGTCTCGCCCTTCACCGGATCATAGAGCCGCGTTTCCTGATCAATGCTGCCACCGTCTTCCAGAATGGCAATCTGGCGGCGGGCCTCATAGTCGATCGCCTGCTGGATAAAGCGCATGGAGTTCATGTTCTTGATTTCGCAGCGCGTGCCAAGCAGGGAAAAATCGTTGTCGCTGGCGCGGAATTTTTCGTAGGTTCCGGCCCGGCAGACCGACACATTGACGTCCGCGCGAAGCGAGCCTTCTTGCATATTTCCGTCACAGGTCCCCAGATACCGCACGATTTGGCGCAGTTTTCGAACATATTCGGCCGCCTCCTCGGGGCCGCGGATGTCGGGGCGCGAGACGATTTCCATCAGGGCAATGCCGGTGCGGTTCAGGTCCACGAAGGACATCTCGGGATCCATGTCATGCACGGATTTCCCCGCGTCCTGTTCCACATGGATCCGTTCGATCCGCACCTTGCGGGCGATGCCCGGCTCCATGTCTACAAGGATCTCGCCCTCGCCGACGATGGGATGATACAGCTGCGAAATCTGGTAGCCCTGCGGCAGATCGGGATAAAAATAGTTTTTCCGGTCGAACCGCGAATAGAGGTTGATCTCGGCCTTCAGCCCCAGCCCGGTGCGCACAGCCTGTTCGATGCAATATTCATTCACCACCGGCAACATGCCCGGCATCGCCGCATCCACAAAGGACACGTTGGAATTGGGCTCTGCGCCGAATTCGGTCGAAGCCCCAGAAAACAGTTTCGAATTGGAGGAAATCTGCGCATGCACCTCCATCCCGATCACCAGTTCCCAGTCGTATTTGGCGCCGGCGATGATTTTCGGTTTCGGTTCTGTGTAGGCAAGCTGGGTCATTGCGTGTTTTCCGCTTAAAATTCCGTCAGGGTCTTTTAGGCAATGCCCGCGACAGGGGCAAGGGGGTCTACGCCCTAGCCCAACAGCCGGTTCACCATTTCCGATGTGTTTTTCGACAGTCCTTCGGTATCGCGGATGCGTTCCAGCGCCGCTTTCATTTTTGCCTGACGGTCCGCATCATAGCGCCGCCAGGTGCCGAATATGGTGGACAGGCGGGCGGCGATTTGCGGGTTGTGCGGGTCCAGCTTGATCAGCCAGTCGGCCAGCAGGTTGTAGCCCGCCCCGTCCGCACGATGGAAACCGGCCGGATTTCCGCCGGCAAAGCCCCCCAGAAGCGCGCGGAACCGGTTGGGGTTCAGCCAGTCAAATGCCGGGTGGGCGGTCAGGGCCTGCACCGTTTCCACCGCCGTTTCCGCCGGCGAATTGGCCCCCTGCACGCCGAACCATTTATCCACCACCAGCTTTTCACCCTGCCAGCGGTCGTAAAATGCGGCGAGTTCCTTTTCCGCCTGACCGGCTGCCACCAGGGTTGCAAGGGCGGCGAATTGTTCGGTCATGTTGTCGGCGTTGAATTGCGCGTGGGCGATGGTGGCCTGATCGTCAAGGGCGCTGGCCAACCCCATGATCCGGTTGCGCAGGGCGCGTTTTCCGGCATCCGCTGCATCCGGATTGAAAGGCCCGTCGATTTCCATTGCTTTATAGAGGGCGGGCAGGTCGTCGGCCAAGGTTTCGGCCAGCGCCTTGTTCAGGGTCTTGCGCGCCTTGTGGATCGCGATCGGGTCGGGGATGCCGCCGTTATCGGCAATCGCGCCGGCGGTTTCTTCCTCGCCCGGCAGGGTCAGGGCCAGCGCGCGGAAATCGGGGCTCAGGCTTTCATCGCGGGCAAGGGTGGCCATGGCGGACAGATAGCCGGCATCAATGGCATTCCCGCCGCTGGCCAGCCCTTCGATGATATCGAGGGCAAAGGCTTGTCCGGCCTCCCATTTGTTGAAAGGGTCGGTGTCATGGGCAATCAGAAAGGCGCGGCGGGCGTTGTCTATGTCCTGTTCCAGAATGACCGGCGCCGAGAATTCCCGCAGGATAGAGGGGACAGGTTTTTGCGACAGCCCCTCGAAGGTGAAACGCTGCACGGGTTTGGACAGCTCCAGAATGCGGGTCGGGGCGATTTCGCTTCCGTCCGGCGCCAGCAGGCCGACAGCGACAGGGATCAGGCGCGGGGCTTTTTCTTCCTCGCCCGGGGTAGGCGGGGTTTTCTGCGCCAATGTTAACGAATAGGTGGAGCCGTCCCAGCCCTCGTGCACCGAAATTTTCGGCGTGCCGGCGCTGGTGTACCACAGTTTGAACTGGCTCAGGTCGCGTCCTGTTGCATCCTCGAACACCTTCAGCCAGTCCTCGATCGTGCAGGCCTGCCCGTCGTGGCGTTCAAAATACAAATCTAGCGCCTTGCGATAGTTTTCCGCCCCGACAAGACGGCGCAACATGCCCACAACCTCGGCCCCTTTTTCATAGACGGTGGCCGTGTAGAAGTTGTTGATTTCTATGTATTCGTCCGGACGCGGGGGATGGGCCAGCGGGCTGGCATCCTCGGAAAACTGGCGCATACGCAGGGTTTTCACATCCTCGATCCGCTGGGTTGCGGGGTCGCGCATGGCGGCGCTGAACTGCTGGTCGCGAAACACCGTTAGCCCCTCTTTCAGGCACAGCTGGAACCAGTCGCGGCAGGTGATGCGGTTGCCGGTCCAGTTGTGGAAATATTCATGCCCGATCACCTTTTCGATACGGGTGTAATCGGCATCGGTTGCGGTTTCTGGGCTGGCCAGAACAAGGGCCGAGTTGAAGATATTCAGCCCCTTGTTTTCCATCGCTCCCATGTTGAAATCATCCACGGCAACGATGTTGAACAGGTCCAGATCATATTCGCGGCCGTATTCGTCCTCGTCCCATTTCATGGCCCGCTTCAGGCTGTCCATAGCGTAATCGCATTTGTCCTCGTCGCCTTTGCGCACATAGATGTTCAGCTCTACCGCGCGGCCGGAACGGGTGGTGAAGCTGTCGGTGATATGTTCCAGATCGCCGCTGACCAGGGCAAATAGATAGGCCGGTTTGGGCCAGGGGTCCTGCCACTCGACCCAGCCCTCGCCGCTGGCCACCGGATTGCCGTTGGACAGTTTTACCGGCAGGTCGCTTTGGATGCGCACGGAAAAGGGGGCCATGACATCGGGGCGGTCAAGGTAATAGGTGATTTTGCGGAACCCTTCGGCCTCGCATTGGGTGCAGTACATGCCGTTGGACATGTAAAGACCGTCAAGGGAGGTGTTGCCCTCGGGGTTGATTTCGGTCTCGCATTCCCATGTGAATTTGTCGCCCGTCATGGCGGCGGGGATGGTCAGCCCTTCGGCATCCGGTGCCAGGTCCACAGGCTTGCCGTCGATTTTAGCCCCCAGCAGCACCAGATCCACCCCGTCCAGCCGCAGATCGCCGTCCGCTCCATCGGGGTTTTTGGTGAAAACGATTTTCGATTTTACACGGGTTTTCGTCGGGTGCAGCGTAAAATCCAGATGCACGTTTTCCACCAGATACGGCGTTTGGGTGTAATCGCAAAGGCGGATCGTCGGGGACTGCGTGGCCATGTTCGGTTCCTGTTCAGTTTTTCGGATTGGCTTCAATCCTATGCTATTGGCAAGGGGGCGCAAGGGGGTGCTTCAAGTTTTTCGCAAAACTGTTTATCGGCGGTCCGGTAAGGAAAATTTACCAAAACAATTGAGTTTCCGATAGGAAACGTTAAGTAGGAGGGAAACCAAAGCCGGAGTCCCAGATGTCAGATTATATCCAGATTGAATCCCTGCGCGTAGCCCCCGAATTGCGGGATTTTGTTGAAACACAGGCCTTGCCGGATACCGGAATACGGGCCGATGATTTCTGGCGCGAGTTCTCGACGCTGGTGCATGATTTATCCCCGAAAAACCGGGCGTTGCTGGAAAAACGTGCCGAGATACAGCAGAAAATCGATGACTGGCACAAGGCCCGCAAGGGGCAGCCGCAGGATATGGCGGCCTATAAGGCCTTTTTGTCCGAGATCGGCTATTTGTTGCCCGAGGGGCCGGATTTTGCAATCGATACCGCGAATGTAGACCCCGAGATCGCCAAAATTCCGGGGCCGCAGCTGGTGGTGCCGATTACCAATGCGCGCTATGCGCTGAATGCGGCCAACGCCCGTTGGGGCAGCCTGTTCGATGCGCTCTATGGTACCGATGCTCTGGGGGATTTGCCCGAAGGGCGCGGCTATGACCCGGCCCGCGGGGCGCGGGTGGTGGCGTGGTCCAAGGCATTTCTGGATCAGGCGGTGCCGCTGGCGGCCGGTTCCCATGCGGATGTCAAAGCCTACCGGATTGAAAATGGCGCGCTTCTGGCGGATGAAACCGGCCTGCGGGACCTCTCGCAATTTGTCGGATATCACGGCACGCCGGCGGCGCCTTCGGCCATTTTGCTGAAAAACAACGGGTTGCACATTGAAATCGTCATTGACCGCGATCATCAGGTCGGCCGCTCCGATCCGGCCGGCATGGCCGATCTGCGGCTGGAATCCGCGATGTCCGCGATCATGGATTGCGAGGATTCCGTTGCCACGGTGGATGCACCGGACAAGGTGCAGGCCTATGGCAACTGGCTGGGCCTGATGCGCGGGGATCTGGTGGAAACGGTGCAAAAGGGCGGCAAGACATTTGAACGCAAGCTGGCCGCCGACACTACCTATACGGCCCCCGATGGCGGCGAGGTTACCATAAAGACCCGCGCCCTGATGCTGGTGCGAAATGTCGGCCATCTGATGACCAATCCGGCGATACTGGACCGGGATGGAAACGAGGTGTTCGAAGGGCTGATGGATGCCATGATCACCACGCTTTGCGCAATGCACGACCTGAAACGGGGGGCGAACTCGGCGCGCGGGTCGGTCTATGTGGTGAAACCCAAAATGCACGGCCCCGAAGAGGTGGCCTTCACGGACGAGATTTTCACCCGCGTGGAACAGGCCCTGAAGCTGCCGGCGAATACGGTGAAAATCGGCATCATGGATGAAGAGCGCCGCACGACCGTAAACCTGAAGGAATGTATCCGCGCGGCAAAATCCCGGGTGGCCTTTATCAACACCGGCTTTCTGGACCGCACGGGGGACGAGATCCATACCTCTATGGAAGCGGGGGCGATGGTGCGCAAGGGGGACATGAAAAACACCCCGTGGATTTCGGCCTACGAGGATAACAACGTTGACGTAGGTCTTGCCTGCGGGTTGCAGGGGCGCGCGCAGATCGGCAAGGGCATGTGGGCCATGCCGGATATGATGCACGCCATGCTGGAACAGAAAATCGCCCACCCGAAATCCGGTGCCAACTGCGCCTGGGTGCCAAGTCCCACGGCGGCAACGCTGCACGCCACGCATTATCACAAGGTGGATGTTCTGGCAGTGCAGGAACAGATCAAGGCAGCGGGGAAACGGGCCAAACTGGACGATATCCTGACCATTCCGGTGACGGCGGGTATCAACTGGTCCGCCCATGATATTCGGGCCGAGGTGGAAAATAACGCGCAGGGGATTCTGGGCTATGTGGTGCGCTGGATCGATCAGGGCGTTGGCTGTTCCAAGGTGCCCGATATCGAAAACGTCGGCCTGATGGAGGATCGCGCCACCTGCCGGATTTCCAGCCAGCATATCGCGAACTGGCTGCATCAAGGGGTGGTGGATGTGGACATGGTGACCGGAATTTTCCGGGATATGGCGCTGGTGGTGGACGGGCAGAATGCGGGGGATCCGTTGTATACCCCGATGGCGCCGGATTATGACTCCATCGCGTTCCGCACAGCGCTTGATCTGGCGCTGAAAGGCCGCGAGCAGCCCTCGGGCTATACCGAGCCTTTGTTGCATGCGGCCCGACTGGAGCGCAAAAAGCAGCTTTGGGGATAGTTGAGCGCGGGTTTTAGCCGCCGTCCTGCTTTGGTCTTCCCTGTCTACTAACATATGTTAGTGGACAGGGCGAAACGCCTGTAAAAACCTGAAAGAACAGGAAAAATTCGCATTTCTGCTGTTTGTATGCGGGCGGTCCCTGTTGCCCCCTCAGGGTGTCCACTTCAGGAAGTTTCCGATCAGGCGCAAGCCGGTTTTCTGGCTTTTTTCCGGGTGGAATTGTGTGCCGACCATGTTGTCCCGCCCCACAGCAGCCGTGATCGGCCCGCCATAATCCACCTCGGCCAGCAGGTGGTCGGGGTTTTCGGGGGACAGGTGGTAGGAATGCACGAAATAGGCGTGATCCCCGCTGGAAATTCCGTCAAACAGCGCATGGTCCTGCCGGATCTCCAGTTCGTTCCAGCCCATATGCGGCACCTTCAGGGCGGGATCATCCGGCGTCATTTCAACCACCTCGCCGCCGATCCAGTCAAAGCCCGCGGTTTCATGGCCGTGCTCGCGCCCGATCGTGGCCATCATTTGCATGCCGACGCAAATGCCAAGGAACGGCGCGCCGCCTTTGATCACCCGTTCCTCGATCGCCTCGAATAGCCCGTCATAGCAGGCCAAGCCCTGCCGGCAATCGGTAAAGGCGCCAACGCCGGGCAATACGATACGATCGGCGCGGCGCACCACCCCGGGGTCCGAGGTTACAACGACCGGTGCCGTGCCCAGTTCCGTCGCCATCCGCTGGAACGACTTTTCGGCCGAGTGGATGTTGCCGGAGTTATAGTCAACAATTACCGTGGTCATTCGCTTAGCGTGCCTTTGGTAGAGGGCACCGCGTCCGCCTTGCGCGGGTCGGTTTCCAGTGCGTCACGCAGGGCGCGGGCGACGGCCTTGAAGGCGGCCTCGGCGATGTGGTGGGAATTGAGGCCGTCGAGACGTTCGATATGCAGGTTCATGCCGGAATTCATCACGAAAGCGGTGAAAAACTCGCGCACCAGTTCGGTGTCGAAACTGCCGATGCGTTCGGCGGTGAAATCGACCTTCCACACCAGATAGGCCCGCCCGGACAGATCCAGCGCGGCGCGGATCAGGGTGTCGTCCATCACCAGCAGGCAAGAGCCATAGCGCCTGATCCCGCGTTTGTCCCCGACGGCCTGCGCAAGCGCCTTGCCAAGGGCGATCCCCACGTCTTCTACCGTGTGGTGGTCGTCAATGTGCAAATCCCCGTCGGCGCGGATGGTCATGTCGATCAGGGCATGGCGCGACAGCTGGTCCAGCATGTGATCGAAAAAACCGATGCCGGTCCGGTTGTCGTAAATACCCGTCCCGTCGAGGGCGATCTCGACCGTAATGGCGGTTTCGTTTGTTTTGCGGGTCACTTTTGCCGTGCGCATGATCTGGCCCCTTTTGCATGGTTTCAAGGTCTTATAGGGCGCAATTACGGTCTTTCCAAGGGTTCGGGGGACGGGATTTGAAAATACCCCTTGACCTTACAGTGACTGGAAGCCCTATCTGAGGGATAACGGATAGGAGCGCGTTATGGAAGA
>JALWQC010000138.1 GCA_027080755.1 Paracoccaceae bacterium | reverse complement strand
GTGCACACCTCCCCGATCCGGTGTCTTGCAAAACACCGGATCGGCGGGATTATAGCAAAGGCAAGATACATAAGGGGCAGGACCTATCGCCGCCGCCGCACCGTCGGCGCGCCGCTTTGCGCCCCCCTGCGCCGGATGCCGCCCCCGGTTTCCTGCGTGACGGCCTCCGGTCGGGGTCGGGGCGCAGCCGGTTTGCGGCCAGTGTCCCCTTCCACCGGTGGCAGTTTCCTGTTTCGAAGCGATCCGGCAAGCGGTATCAGCAGGACAAACCCGACCACAAGAAACGGCACAGCCAGCCCCCAGAGTTCAAACCAGCGGTCCATGCGGATCGACTGCGGATCACGCCTGTCATACAGGATATCGACCCGCGTGCCGATATCGAAACCATAGCTTGAAGAGGACAAAAGCGTCCTGGCCCGCCATTTGCGCCCCGTCGCATCCAGAAACTGCACCTCGGGGCGATAGCTTTCCCGGCCTTTGTTCACCGTCACATCCAGCGCCACAACCGTGCCGCGGGCCGGCAGGGCGTTCTGCACAAAGTCATAGCTGGCCAGCAGGACCAGCACACCGCCCAGCACCAGCAGCCCGCCAATCCCCCCGATCAGCCAGCGGGCAACCCGTTTCCCCCGCGCCGGTTTTCCATTGGCCATCACCCCCTCCTTTTCCCGTCCCGGACTACGGGCAACGATCATAGATAACGGTGAAGCCCGCGTTGAATATCGTCAACCGCCCGTCGGAACCGTTCAAAAACAAAATCCGGTCTTTGGATTTCATGCCTTCGCCCTCGCAAAAACGGTCGAACAGGATGCCGTCCAGCCCGCGGATGGCGACCGGATCCTCCAGCACGCACTGGTTTTCCAACCCGAACATCCGGGCCTTGGTGATCTTCAACCCGTTGTCACAGGTCATCCCGTCAGCCACCCAGACACCTTGATAAAACGGCGCGGCCTGTGCCGCTGCGGCGAAAAACATCATAAACAAAGCAATAAAAACGCGCATGGGCGCACTCCTTTCAGGAAATGCGCCCATTCTATGGGGTTTTCGATGTCTGGCAAGGTTTTCCTTCCCGCCCGCCGGACGGGAAAGCCGCCCTACCCTACCCGTTTGTTACGCGCCGCCAGCAGTTTCAGACGCAAGGCGTTGATCTTGATAAATCCCGCCGCGTCCTTCTGGTCATAGGCGCCGGCGTCGTCTTCGAAGGTCACGTGTTCCTCGGAATAGAGCGAATGGTCCGACCAGCGCCCGACTGTCTGCACCAGACCTTTATACAGCTTCAGCCGCACGGTGCCGGTCACATGTTCCTGGGACTGGTCGATCAGGGCCTGCAGCATCTCGCGTTCGGGGGAATACCAGAACCCGTTGTAGATCAGTTCGGCGTATTTCGGCATCAGCTCGTCTTTCAGATGCGCCGCGCCCCGGTCCAGCGTGATGCTTTCCATGCCGCGATGGGCTTCCAGCATAATCGTGCCGCCGGGGGTTTCGTAGATCCCGCGCGACTTCATGCCGACGAACCGCCCCTCTACCAGATCGAGCCGGCCGATGCCGTGCTTGCCGCCCAGTTCATTGAGCGCGGTCAGCATTTCGGCGGGGCTCAGCGCCTTGCCGTTCAGCGCTACGGGATCGCCCTTTTCATAGGTGATCTCGATATATTCCGGCGTGTCGGGGGCATCCTCGGGGTTGACCGTGCGCTGGTAGACGTAATCGGGGGCCTCCTGCGCCGGATCCTCCAGCACCTTGCCCTCGGACGAGGTGTGCAGCAGGTTCGCATCGACAGAGAACGGCGCCTCGCCGCGCTTGTCCTTGGCGATCGGGATCTGG
>JALWQC010000137.1 GCA_027080755.1 Paracoccaceae bacterium | reverse complement strand
GCGCATTCCGCCTGCCCGAAATCATCGAGGGGGTTGAATTCAAGGACGGGATCAAGCAGAAAAAACATGCCGCCTGATTACAGCGTCACCAACTTTTGGGCATAGCTCCTATTTCTTCAAATATAAACACTTCACCCTTCGCTGGCTGAAACAAATGATGAAATCCCAGCTCGATCAAAATACGATGGATGGGAACCTCTCTCACGATTGTTTTGGGCTTTCCTTTTTTCTCACCCTTTTCAAAGCTTATGTCAGGATGAAGCCGCAGGCAGGGAACGCCCTGTATCACAACATAGTCGGAGTGCAGCAATCCTGCTATCTCACCTTGGCGAATACCCTGATAAAATGCTACTATAAAAGCCAAAAAAACACACTTCCATAGTCGGCTTCAGCTTGGAATGGTTTTGATCGTGCCAAACACGCCATTTGATCAAGGCTGAAAATATCCCGTTTTCTTTTGTTGTTTACGTGATCCGGAACCTTATATTTCCGCAATTCGGGCAAAGTTGAGACAACTTCCGTCTCAACCAGCCAATTCCGGAATGCAATTACACGGTTCAAATACCCGTTGATTGTCTCGGGCTTTAGGTGGCCATCCGTATCTTTGCGAATTTCGACAATTTTCAATATGGATAGTTTCGGGTATTTTTTCTTTGCATTTGGCGGCAATTTCATAATGATGGATTTATAATCTTCGAAATCCTTTCGTTGTAAGGTGCGAACATCAGCTTGCCGACCTAACAACTTCACCAAGATGTTCAGCGCGGCGGCACTTCCCTGAACGTTTTTGGATTGCTGCCGGTTTGATAGATAATCAATATACGCATCAACTTGTGATTGGAGTGATAGGTCCCCCCGCACGGGTGCATTTGGCCGACCATCCGGCAGCCCTTTGTTCATTCTTGGAGCACCCGTATCCACGTCAATGAACAAGGGGTTAATTTCGGTGCCGGGCTTTCCAGACAATGCCGCTATCTGTTCGCGCATGTTCTGTATGACCGCTTCGCCAACGCGGGCCACCAATCTACTATAGGCATCAGCATTATCGATACGGACCATTCGCTGCGCAAGAACCTTGTCGGTATAATATTCAAAAACACCGGTAATCTCACTACCTTCAACTGCTCCAGTTTCCATAATGCGGAGCCTTTGCTCTCGGGCTTGTATGGCAGCATTTCGTTCATCGGGTGAACGCGCTGCCTGTGCTTCCCTGTTCGCTTCGACATTGGGCATCATCAACGCATATGCAGCTCTGGCAAACCCAAGTATCTGTGCATCCGTGAGGTCTTTCAGGACGGTATAATGCCCATCTCTTCGGGCACGTTGCTCTGCGATCCATTTGGTATGGGCTATTCGCTGCTCGTCCCGTCGTTGTATTGCCACAGTGTAGTCGTGGGTATTTAGGGAAAACGTCCGTTCTTTTGGGTGGCCAATAGCGATCAGGTCTTTCGGCACATATCCACGGAAATGATACCAGCCGTTACGAACCCCAAATTCTTCATATCTTTACGCTTCGCCATAATCGCGAATCGTAGCAAATACAAAAATAAAAGCGTTGTATATCAGTAAGATATTGAAAAACAACGATTGAGAAGGGGATTGGTGGAGCCAGGGGGAATCGAACCCCCGACCTCTTGCATGCCATGCAAGCGCTCTCCCATCTGAGCTATGGCCCCTTTTAGGGTGTGGCCGGAAACCGGCAACGCCCCGTATCTATGGCTGGATTCGCCGGAGTTCAAGCGAAAAATGTCGCTTGCGGCGGAAAATCAGCTTTCGTCTTCGTTTGCCGGCACATCCGCGATTTCTTCGAGCGCGACCGTCTCGTCATCGTCGTCCAGCAGATCGTCGTCGGCGGGGATGGCGTCGTCGTCATCCAGAACAACCTCGGCGTCCTCGATGTCTACAACCGGATCCTCTACCTTTTCCTTTTCCTTGGCAGGAGTCGACTTGTTGCCGGTGTTGGTCAACGATGCCAGATCGAATTCCGCGCCGCAGGACGGGCAGGTCATCGGATCCTTTTGCAGATCGTAGAAACGTGTGGCACATTTCGGGCAAAGGCGTTTAACGCCCCATTCTTCTTTGGGCATTGGTATCCCCTGAATCATTTCGGACAATAGTTGAAGCCAACTGCCATATACAGGTGGCGCTGTCAAAGGCTTTAGGTATGCTGCAAGTGCGAAATGGCTTGATACTGCATAAAATCGGCCCTAGTTTCGACGAAACTGGAGCAAACCATGCTATATCACGCCTATGAACTGACCCACGCCGCGATTTCCCCCATGCGCACGGCCGCGGAACTGGGGCGCGAAATGGTGCAATCGCCGCTCAACCCCTTTGCCCGGAGCTACCCGGCCCGCAGCACGGCGGCGGCTTTCGATATGTTTATCAATGCCACGCGCCGCTATGGCAAGCCGGCCTTCGGGATTGATTCGGTTGTGATTGACGGTGTGGAAACCCCGATCCTTGAAGAAATCACCCATTCGCTGCCGTTTTGCAATCTGCGCCATTTCAAGCGGGATTCAAAGCCGGCCGGGGCGCGCAACGATCCCCCCGTTCTGGTTATCGCGCCGATGTCGGGGCATTATGCCACCCTGCTGCGCGGCACGGTGCAGGCGATGTTGCCCGGGCATGACGTCTATGTCACCGATTGGGTCGATGCGCGGGAAGTGCCGCTGTCGGCGGGGGATTTCGATCTGGACGATTACGCGGATTATCTGGTGGAGTTCTGCAAGATTCTGGCCCGTGATGGCGAGCGTCCCGCCGTTATGGCCGTGTGCCAGCCCGGGGTGCCGATGATGGTTGCCGCCAGTCTGATGGCGCAGGCCGAATCACCGTTCCGGCCGGCCTCTATTACGCTGATGGGCTCGCCGATCGACACGGCGCAGAACCCCAAGCAGCCGAACGAACTGGCAACGACCCGCCCCTTGTCGTGGTTTGAAAACAACGTGATCGTCACGGTTCCCTGGCCCAATGCCGGTTTTATGCGCCGGGTCTATCCGGGGTTTTTGCAGCTGTCCGGCTTTCTGGCGATGAATCTGGACAAACACATAGACGCCCACAAGACCCAGTTTAACAATCTGGTAAAGGGCGATGGCGACAGCACGGACGCCCACCGGACGTTTTACGATGAATATATGGCGGTGATGGACCTGACCGCGCCGTTCTACCTGCAAACCATAGAGCGTGTTTTCCAGAAACGCCTGCTGGCCACCGGCGCCTATTATTACCGCGACACGCTGATTGACACCGGCGCCATTACCGACATTGCCCTGCTGACGATAGAGGGCGAAAAAGACGACATCACCGGCCTTGGCCAGACAGAGGCCGCCCACACCCTGACCCCGAACCTGCCCGCCGGCAAGCATCTGCATTATGTGCAGGAAGGTGTCGGGCATTACGGGATTTTCAACGGCTCGCGCTGGCGCAACGTTATCCAGCCGAAGGTGGCGGAATTTATCGCCGCCAACCGGGTGCAGGCGGCAGGTTGAGCGGAGTTTTAACCCTCGGGACGCCGCCGATAGAGGTGCGCCTGAAACGCAATGCCCGCGCCAGACGTCTGACCTTGCGGGTGTCGCAGGCGGACGGGCGCGCGACGCTGACCATGCCCAAGCGGGCCTCTCTGCGCGAGGCGAAGGCCTTTGTTATCCGGCAAGAGGACTGGTTGCGCCAACAGATTGCCCGCCTGCCTGCGCGGGCAGAGCTGCTGGACGGGGCGGAGATCCCGTTTCGCGGGCAGATGCTGACCCTCAGGACGGTTGCGGGGCGGTCCGTCAGGATCAACGGTATGGTGTTGGAGGTCGCAACCCCGAACCCCGCCGCGCGTTTGCGGGCCTTTCTGAAATTGCAGGCCCGTAATGCCCTGCTGCCGGCTGTGGAACGTTATGCCGGACAGATCGGGCGCCCTTTCGGCCGGATTACCCTGCGCGATACGCGGTCGCGCTGGGGGTCCTGCACCTCGGACGGGAATCTGATGTTTTCGTGGCGGCTGGTTATGGCCCCGCCGGCGGTTCTGGACTATGTCGCCGCGCACGAGGTCGCGCATCTGGTGCATATGAACCATTCGGCGGAATATTGGCGGCTGGTTGCGGATATGATGCCCGATTATGCCGACCACCGGCACTGGCTGCGGGAAAACGGGGCGAAACTGCACAGCGTGGATTTTGGCGCTTGACCTTTTGCGGCCTTGTGATCACAAATAGAACATGACCACCGAAACCCAGACCCTGCCGGCCCATGAACGGGTGTATCGCACCCTGAAAACCCGCATCATGCACGGCGAGATTGCCCCCGGCGCCGCCCTGACCCTGCGCGGCATCGGGGCGGAATTCGGCGTTTCCATGACCCCCGCGCGCGAGGCCGTGCGCCGCCTTGCCGCCGAGGGGGCGCTGAACCTGTCGCCCTCGGGGCGGGTCACGACGCCGGCGCTGTCCAACGAACGCATAGAGGAACTGGCCTGCGTCCGCGCGATATTGGAGCCCGAGCTGGCCTCGCGCGCCTTGCCCCGTGTCCATGCGGCACTGATAGAGCGGCTGCAAAGCATCAATTCCACCATCGACCAGATGATCGTAAAGGCGGACGCCACCGGCTATGTCCGCGCCAATCTGGAATTCCACCGCACGCTGTATCTGCGCGCCCAGTCCCCCGCCATGCTGGCCCTGACCGAAACCGTCTGGCTGCAATCGGGGCCGACGATGCGGGCGCTCTATTCCGGCCTGCACCGCAAACTGGCCAGCGAGAAACACCGCACGATCCTTGCCACCCTGCGCGCCGGCGATGAACCGGGCCTGCGTGTTGCCATCCGCGCCGACGTGACCAGCGGCCTGCGCATGCTGCTAAGCTAAGGCCCTGCCGTGAACCCCCATCTGAAACGGAACCTGTCTATCGTGTTGCTGCTAACAACCCTTGTGGTCACCGCCGGCCTTGCCTGGAAATGGGGTGACATCAAACGCCTTCTGGCCGTCAACTCCCTGTTTGCCGAACAGAACATCGTGCGCAATTTCAGCCACATGGACCGGATGTTTTTCAACAAACCCATGCCCCTGCCCACGCAGGCGCCAACCCCTCTGCCGCCTGCCCCCCGCGATATGCCCGGGGGTCTGGACGACTGGATCGCCGCGCGCTCGGTGACGGGGCTGGTGGTTCTGAAGAACGGCCATATCGCCTTCGAGGGGTATTACAAAGGCACGGGGCAGGACGATCTGCGGATCTCGTGGTCCGTGGCCAAAAGCTATCTTTCGGCGCTGTTCGGCGTGCTGCTGGAAGAGGGGGCGATAGACTCGCTCGATGATCCGGTGGTAAAATACGCGCCGGAACTGGCCGGCAGCGCCTATGACGGGGCCAGCATCCGCAACGTGCTGAACATGGCCAGCGGTGTGACCTTCAACGAGGATTACCTCGATTTCAATTCCGACATCAACAAAATGGGCCGGGTGCTGGCGCTGGGCGGATCGATGGACAAATTCGCCGCCGGTCTGACAGGGCTGGACGCGCCCGCCGGCACGGCATGGCAATATGTTTCCATTGATACCCATGTTATCGGCATGGTTATCCGCGGCGCGACGGGGCGGGACATTCCCGGCCTGATGGCGGAAAAAATTCTGGCGCCGCTGCGGCTTGAAGCCTCGCCCTATTACCTGACCGACGGCAAGGGGGTTGCCTTTGTGCTGGGCGGGCTGAACCTGCGCACGCGAGATTACGCCCGTTTCGGGCAGATGTTCCTGAACCACGGCGCGCTGGACGGCCGCCGCATTGTGCCGGAAAGCTGGGTTCTTGCCTCTACCCGCGCCAGCGCCCCGACCGCGCCGGGCGAGGTGAAATACGGCTTCCAGTGGTGGCTTCCCGCCGATCCGGCCGAGGGCGAATATTTCGCACGCGGAATTTACGGGCAATACATCTATGTCAACGAACCGCAGGGGGTGGTGATCGCCGTCAATTCTGCCGATCGCGGCTTTCGCGAGGATGGCTCCTTCGAGCAGAACCTCGATATGTTCCGCCAGATTGTTGCAGGCCTGTGATGTCTGATACCGCCACATCCCTGCTGCAATCGGTTTTCGGCTTTGATTCCTACCGCCCCGGACAGGCCGAGATTGTAGAGGCCGTGAATGCCGGCCGCAACGTGTTGGCCATCATGCCGACGGGCGGCGGAAAATCCCTGTGTTTCCAGCTTCCGGCCCTGTGCCGCGAGGGCGTGACCGTGGTGATTTCCCCCCTCATTGCCCTGATGCGCGATCAGGTCCGCGCCCTGCGCGAAGCGGGGGTAGAGGCCGGCGCGCTGACCTCGGGCAATACCGAGGAAGAAACCGAAGAGGTGTTTCAAGCCCTCGACGAGGGCCGCCTGAAGCTGCTGTATATGGCGCCCGAACGGTTGGCGAACGGCGGCGCTGTGCAGCTTTTGCGCCGTATCAACGTCACCCTTCTGGCCGTGGACGAGGCGCATTGCGTGTCCCAGTGGGGCCATGATTTCCGCCCCGACTATCTGAAAATCGGCGAACTGCGGGCGCAGCTTGGCAATATCCAGACCGCCGCCTTTACCGCCACCGCCGATGCCGAAACCCAGCAGGAGATTGTGCAAAAACTGTTCGGCGGGGAACAGCCCCGGACCTTTATCCAGGGGTTTGACCGCCCGAACCTGAACCTTGCCTTCCAGCCCAAGGACCAGCCGCGGCGGCAACTGCTGGATTTCGTCAATGCGCGCAAGGGGCAGGCCGGCATCGTCTATTGTTCCAGCCGCAACAAGACCGAGGTGCTGGCCAACGCCCTGCGGGCCGAGGGGCATACCGCGCTCCACTATCACGCGGGGATGGATCCCGACGACCGCCGCCTTGCCGAAACCCGTTTCCAGCGCGAGGACGGCTTGATCGTCTGCGCCACCGTCGCCTTTGGTATGGGGGTGGATAAACCCGACATCCGGTTTGTCGCCCACGCCGACCTGCCCAAATCCATCGAAAGCTATTATCAGGAAATCGGCCGTGCCGGTCGTGACGGGGCGCCCGCCGACACGCTGACCCTTTACGGCGCCGACGACATCCGCCTGCGTCGCGCCCAGATTGACGAGGGGTTGGCCCCCCCCGAACGCCGCGCTGCCGACCACGCCCGCCTGAATGCCCTGCTGGGTTTGGCCGAGGCGCTGAAATGCCGCCGCATCAACCTGCTGGAATACTTCGGCGAGGTCCGGACCGAACCCTGTGGCAACTGCGACCTCTGCACCACCCCGCCCGAGGTCGTGGACGGCACCGACGCCGTGCGCAAGGCCCTCTCGGCCATGCTGCGCACTGGCGAAAGCTTCGGCGCGGGGCATCTGATCGACATCCTGCTGGGCAACAGCACGGGCAAGATCATCGCCCGCCGCCACGACCAGCTGCCCACCTTTGGTGTCGGCAAGGAATTCAACCGCAAACAGTGGCAGGCCATTTTTCGCCAGATGATGGGGCACGATCTGATCCGCCCCGACAGCAACCGCATGGGCGCCCTGTTCATGACAGAAA
>JALWQC010000136.1 GCA_027080755.1 Paracoccaceae bacterium | reverse complement strand
CTGCTACGGTGCCGGGCAGGTCCGGCACCGTAGCAGGCTGCGCACGGGACACCTTGCGCGGGGCCGATTCGGCCGAAGGGGCCGCGCCGGCGGTTACCGTGCGGAAATCCAGCCGGTCCACATCGCATTTTTCCGCCCGCAGATGGCCCAGAATTTCATCGCCGTAGTTGCGCGAAACCCAGTTGCCGATAAAGCCGGTCGGCACGGAAAAATGCGCAACACCGCCGGAAATTTCCAGCAGCTCCAGCGGGTCGATCCAGCTGGTAAACGCATCCTTGCCCAAAGATTTGAGCATCTCCGAGCGTATCCGCCCCCAGCATTCCTTTTCCATACCATCCCTAACGTCGTTCGCGGCCCTTCAGGCACCGCTTGTTATTGTTGTATCCACGGCAGGCCGCGAACTTTCCAGCCGGACGTAGTGCCGCGATGCCGGTTTTCGTCGGGCGGCCCCTCGAACCCTTCGGAAACATTGATGCAGGGGATATCGCGCCCCTGCTCTGCCAGTTTTTCCGCAATGCAGATCGCTGCCACGCGCGAGCGGCGCCCGGAACGGCAGATAAAATAGATCGCGGCGGGGTCACCCTCTATTTGCGACAGAACCTCGTCGGCAAAATAGGCGTTGCGCACCATTTCGGGGAACTCGGTCAGCTCTACCTTCAGCAATTCCTTGCCGAGCGCATCCAGAATCGGCTCTCCGACATAATCCCATTCGGCGATTGTGCGCACGTCCACCAGAACCGTGGTCGGGTCGTTTTTCAGCGCTTCCCAGGCCTGGTCCGGTGTGACTTCGGGGGGGGTATTTTCAGATGTACCAGACATAAAACTCCCTCCCGGGCGCAGAACAGGGCTGCGCCATATAATTCCGTTTCAAAATGCAAGAATCGAGCAGATTCCCCACCGTTTTGCCAAAACTTCCGGCCCGCAACATCGCAAAAGACAATAAAATACCGTGGCGAAAATGGATAATTCGCAAGATTTTACAGCTATGTAGACGACGCTTTAGGCAGCGAGCAGAAGAATCGCAAAGCGTGGAACCAAGGTAGCCCTTGCGGGGGATTCGCTCAATAGGGACGAAAGAAGAACATGCGAAAACTGTGGATAAAATTGTCGCGTTCGCAAATATGCCTTTCAGACACGACAAAACGCGCCCGAAAAGGACGCGTTCAAATCGTTCGGCTGAATGCCACCTGATTTAGGCGGACATACCCTTTACGCGGGCTGCCAGACGCGAAACCTTGCGGCTTGCGGTTTTCTGGTGCCAGACGCCTTTGGTCACGCCGCGCATGATTTCCGGCTGGGCATTTTTCAATGCGTCAGCGGCCACAGCCTGATCGCCACCGGCGATGGCTTCTTCCACTTTACGCAGGAAGGTGCGAATGCGGGTGCGGCGGGCTTTGTTTACAGCGGTGCGACGCTCGATCTGGCGGGCACGTTTTTTAGCTTGGGGCGAATTTGCCATGTATATAATTCCGGTTCGTTCGAGATTCGAAAGATGAAGCGTTCCTCTACAACCGCTATGGCCCCGAGTCAACGCCCCAATGGGTTATTTGTCGCGAAACTGCGGTTCCCGTTTTTCCACAAAGGCGTTCATGCCCTCTGCCTGGTCCTCGGTCGAGAACAGGGAATGGAAAACGCGGCGCTCGAACAGCAGCCCCTCGCTAAGGGTGGTTTCATAGGACCGGTTGACCGCTTCCTTGATCAGCATGGTAGACATGGCCGATTTTTCCGCGATCTTGGCGGCGGTGGCTTTGACATCCGCCAGCAGGTCCTTGGCCGGAACGACGCGGCTGACAAGGCCGGCGCGCTCGGCCTCGGCGGCATCCATCATGCGGCCGGTCAGGTTCATTTCCATCGCCTTGGATTTGCCGACCGCCCGCGTCAGACGCTGCGTGCCGCCAATGCCGGCCATGACGCCGAGGTTGATCTCCGGCTGGCCGAATTTGGCCGTATCCGAACAGATGATGAAATCGCACATCATCGCCAGTTCACAGCCCCCCCCCAGCGCATAGCCGGAGACGGCCGCGATGATGGGCTTGCGCACGCGCAGCAGGGCCTCGGTCTCGGGGGTGAAGAAATCCTCGGTCAGCATATCGACATAGCTTTTGGAGGCCATCTCGGTGATGTCCGCCCCCGCCGCGAAGGCCTTTTCCGAGCCGGTGATGATAATGCAGCGCACGTTTTTATCACCCTGCATCTTGGTCAGGGCATCCGCCAGTTCCCCCAGCAGCTGGCTGTTCAGCGCGTTCAGCGCCTTGGGCCGGTTGAGGGTAATCAGACCGACGTGATCATCGACATCGGTAAGAATGGTTTCGTAGGCCATCGCTGGCTCCTTGCTATTACTGTCCGGCACTTGTGTATCACGCACGCCGCCATGATCAAGCCTGTTGCTGGCATGCCGGACAATAGAAGCTGGAGCGCCCCGACTGGCTGATTCTGGCGATATTTTCCGTGCAACCTTCTGTTTTACAAGGCTCCCCCTCACGACCGTAAACCGCGAAAGCGTGCTGGAAGTAGCCCAGCTCTCCGTCCGCCTGCCGGTAATCTTTCAGGGACGAACCGCCCGCCGCGATCGCCTCGGCCAGCACATCGCGAATCGCCGGAACCAGGGAATCGACCTGCCGCCCGTCCAGATCCGCCGCCCGTGTCGCGGGGTTGATACGGGCGCGCCACAGGGCCTCGCATACATAGATATTGCCAAGGCCCGCGACGATCTTCTGATCCAGAAGCGCCGTTTTCACCGGTGATTTGCGGGTGGCAAAACGGGCACGCAGGTAAGGCGCGTCAAAACGGTTGCCCAAAGGCTCCGGCCCCAGCCCCGCCAGCATCCGGTGCGACTCGAGCGTATCGGTCGCGCAAAGATCCAGCATCCCGAATCGCCGCGCATCGTTAAAGGCGATGCGCGGGCCGCCCTCCATATCCAGCACAACGTGGTCGTGTTTGGCCCTCCCGTCCGCGCCGATCAGCATTCGCCCCGACATCCCCAGATGCAGGATCACCGTTTCGCCGCTGTCCAGATCCGCCAGAATATATTTCGCCCGCCGGCGCATTCCCAGAACCCGCTTGCCGCTCAGCCGTGCCGCCAGATTTTCGGGAAAGGGCCAGCGCAGCCCCGCACGGCGGACATCCGCGCGCGCGATCCGGCGGCCCTGCATCACGGGGATCAGCCCTTGCAGAACGGTTTCGACCTCGGGGAGTTCGGGCATCAGCCGGCGGCACACTGCGGCGGAACGTCGGCGGGGGACCATTCCTCCAGCGGGATGCCGCCCTTTGGCACGCGGAAGTTTTCCGCCTTGCCGCTGTTGGGGGTCAGCACGCCGCGGCCCGACAGATAGTTGGTGTCGCAGAGGCCGCCCAGATCGGGGTCGTTCAGTTCATAGGTTTCAAACGTATACCCCGCCACAACAAAACGCCCGCCGCGAAAGGCGATCGTTACCGTTTCATGCCAGCGCGAGGGGCCGACCGACTCGTTCCCGCTCATGACTTGCAGGCTGCCGGCCTCGTTCCGGGTCAGATAGGGGGTTACGCCCTGCCCGTGGCCGTTCCAGGCGATTTTCGGGCTGTAGGCCGCTTCTTCCAGATAGCCCTGAACCGTGCCGTGATAGACCGACAGATCGGCAAAATCCCAGTCGCTGTAGTAATACAGAACCGCGCGGTCCAGAATGCCGTCGTCGTCCAGATCGTCATTCAGAACGGCGATGACTTGCGATGGCTCCACGATACGGTCCTGTGCAACGGCAAGGGCGGGCAGAAAAAGCAGAAAAAGAAGGAAGCGCATTAATAAATCCTTTATTGTTATGGCGTCAGAGTTTTACGCAGGATTCGTTTTATGACAACAGCAATGATATCACATCCCGCCTGTCTTGGCCACGAAAACCCCGTCGGCCACCCGGAATCCGTTGCCCGTTTGCAAGTGGTTAACGACGCGCTGGCCGGACTGGATCTGGAACGGGTGCAGGCCCCCGACGGCACGGACGAACAGATCCTGCGGGCGCATCCGGCGGCCTATCTGGAACGGATCAAATCCGCCCCCGTCGGGCCGCTTGACCCCGACACCCACAAAACCGAAGGGGCGCTGGCGGCGGCCTATCGCGGGGTCGGGGCGGTGGTAAAGGCGGTGGATATGGTGCTGGGCGGGCAGGTGCAGAACGCCTTTTGCGCCATCCGCCCCCCCGGCCATCATGCGGAACGCGAAACGCCGATGGGGTTCTGCCTGTTCGGCAATATCGCCATTGCCGCCAAACACGCGATGGAGGCGCACGGGCTGAATCGCGTGGCGGTGGTGGATTTCGACGTGCATCACGGCAACGGCACGCAGGACCTGCTGTGGGACGAGCCCCGCGCCCTGTTCGTTTCCAGCCACCAGATGCCGCTTTACCCCGGCACGGGGGCGGCGCATGAACGCGGGGCGCATGGCAATATTCTGAACGTGCCGCTGGATCCGGGCAGCGGCGGGGAAACCATCCGCGACGAAATGCGCCGCCGGATCCTGCCCGCGCTGGAGGATTTCAAACCGCAGCTGGTGCTGGTTTCCGCCGGATTTGACGCCCACCGCGACGACCCGCTGGGCAATCTGGAATGGGACACGGAAGATTACGCATGGATCACGCAACAGCTTTGCGATCTGGCCGCGCGCCACTGTTCCGGCAGGCTGGTATCCGCACTGGAAGGGGGCTATAACCTGCAGGCCCTGGCCGAGTCCGCCAGAGCGCATGTGGAAACCCTGATAGAACATGGTGAGGGGGGCTGAATTGAGCGCAAACTCGCATAAGGAAAAACTGGTTTCGGGGCTGGGGGGGGCGATCTCTATCCTGATTGTATATGCCGTCACCCGCGAACTGGAACTGGAACTGCACGGGCAATTGTTGCTGATCGCGTCTATGGGGGCCTCGGCGGTTCTGCTGTTTGCCGCCCCTTCCAGCCCGCTGTCGCAACCCTGGAACGTAATCGGCGGCCACAGCATTTCCGCCTTTATCGGGGTGGTTACGGTTTCCCTTGTGCCCGATCCGGTGCTTGGCTCGGCGCTGGCGGCGGGGCTGGCGATTACGGCCATGTATTATCTGGGCTGCCTGCATCCCCCGGGCGGGGCCTCGGCCGTTATTCCGGTGCTGGGCGGCGTAAGTATAGCAAACGGCGGGCTTATCTTTCCGTTGTTTCCGGTCGGGCTGGGGGCGGTGATGATGGTGCTTGTGGCGATTGCCTACAACTTCGGCTTCAAAAACCGCCGCTATCCGCACCGGCTGGCGCAATGGCTGGACCCGGGCGATACCGGCCCGCACAAATGCTATGACGACATCACCCACGCCGATTTCGTCGCCGCCCTCAGCGAGATAGACACCTATGTCGATATTTCCGAGGACGACCTGCTGCGGATCTATGAAATCGCCTCGGGGCGGGCGCATCCGGCGATCAGTGGCGGGGCATCGTGAAATGTGGCGTGTGGTTTATGGGGCTGTGCCCTAGTATCCGGCGGCGAAGGCCCCTATTATCCGCGCCGACCAATGCGTGTGCAATCCGATAGACCCACCAGCCCGAAGGAACACAGGAAATGAGCGATAAAAACGTGGCCGACATGAGCTTCGAGGAAGCGCTGGCCGAACTGGAAACCATCGTTGTGCATCTGGAAAG
This sequence comes from Paracoccaceae bacterium, assembly GCA_027080755.1. Taxonomy (GTDB): domain Bacteria; phylum Pseudomonadota; class Alphaproteobacteria; order Rhodobacterales; family Rhodobacteraceae; genus NORP23. The sequence goes on along the minus strand of JALWQC010000136.1, from coordinate 1,865 downwards.
CGGCTCGGTTCCGCTGGAAAAGTCCATCGACCTTTACGAACGCGGCGCCGCCCTGAAGGCCCATTGCGAGGCCAGGCTGAAAGCGGCCGAGGAAAAAGTCGCCAAGATCACCCTGGACGCCAACGGCCAGCCGGACGGGCTGGAACCGGTCGGGATTTCCTGATGCAACCAGCCTTCCTGCACACCCTGCGGGCCGATGCAACGGCGGTAGAGGGGCACTTGCTGGCCACCCTGCCCGACAGCAACCGCATCGCCACCGCCATGCGTTATGCGGTGCTGAACGGGGGCAAGCGGCTGCGGGCGTTTCTGGTGCTGGAAAGCGCGGCCCTGCACGGCCTGCCCCGCACGGCGGCCCTGCCCGCGGCGGCGGCGATCGAATGTCTGCACGCCTATTCGCTGGTGCATGACGACCTGCCGGCGATGGATGACGATGACCTGCGCCGCGGCAAGCCCACCGTGCATGTCAAATGGGACGAGGCCACCGCCATTCTGGTGGGGGACGCGCTGCAAACGCAGGCCTTTGCCTATCTGGCGGATATGCCGGTGCTGGTCGCCCCGCTTGCACAGGCGGCCGGTGTCGATGGCATGGTCGGCGGGCAGGCGATGGATATTGCTGCCGAAACGGCCGAGGCTCCGCTGACGCTGGCGGAAATCACCCGCCTGCAGGCAATGAAAACCGGCGCGCTGATCCGCTGGTCGGCCGAGGCGGGCGCGCGTCTGGCCGGTGCCGACCCTGCGCCGCTGCGCCGCTATGCCGAATCGCTGGGACTGGCCTTCCAGATACAGGACGACATTCTGGACATAGAGGGCGACCCGAGCCACACCGGCAAGCGTGTCGGCAAGGATGCCGAGGCCGGAAAAGCCACCTTCGTTTCCCTGCTGGGCCTTGAAGGCGCCAAAACCCGCGCGGCGGAACTGGCGACACAGGCCGCAGATGCCCTTGCCCCCTACGGCGAAAAAGCGGAAAACTTGCGTCAGGCCGCGCAATACACCATAACCCGCGCAACCTGAGGAACCCGTTTTGCCCCATTCCCCCCACACCCCCGTGCTGGATCGCATCCAGTCCCCCGCCGACATCAAAACCCTGTCGGATACGGAACTGCGCCAACTGGCGGACGAGGTGCGCGCCGAGACCATCGCCGCCGTCTCGGAAACCGGCGGCCATCTGGGCGCGGGGCTGGGGGTTGTGGAACTGACCGTCGCCATCCATGCGGTATTCGACACCCCCAAGGACAAGCTGATTCTGGACGTCGGGCATCAAAGCTATCCCCATAAAATCCTGACAGGACGGCGGGACCGCATCCGCACCCTGCGCACGGGCGGCGGGCTGTCCGGTTTTACCAAACGCAGCGAAAGCATCTATGATCCCTTCGGGGCGGGGCATAGCTCTACCTCTATTTCCTCGGCGCTGGGCATGACCATGGCGCGCGAGCTGGGCGGCACCACCCCCGAAGGGCTGGGCGATGCGGTTGCGGTCATCGGGGATGGCTCCATGTCCGCAGGCATGGCGTTCGAGGCCATGAACAACGCCGGCCATCTGGGCAAACGGATGTTTGTGATCCTGAACGACAACGACATGTCCATCGCGCCGCCGGTGGGGGCGCTGTCCAGCTATCTGTCGCGCCTTTATGCCGAAACCGGTTTCCAGGAACTGAAATCGGCCGCCAAGGGCGCCGTGTCCCTGCTGCCGCCCCCCTTGCAGGCGGGCGCACGGCGGGCCAAGGAAATGGTAAAATCCATGACCGTCGGCGGCACATTATTCGAGGAGCTGGGCTTTTCCTACGTCGGCCCCATCGACGGGCACGACATGGAACAGCTGCTGTCCGTCCTGCGCACCGTAAAGGCTCGCGCCGACGGCCCAACCC
>JALWQC010000135.1 GCA_027080755.1 Paracoccaceae bacterium | reverse complement strand
CCACATGCCCCTTCGGCCGCGCCAGCCCCGCCAGCGCATAGACATCGCGCCCCGAGCCGGCGCCGAGATCCAGAATCCGCATGCCCTCCAGCACATCGGGGGCCACCAGACCGCAGCCGTAGTAATGGCCCGTCACCTCGTCATGGATTTTGGCCAGCACCGTTTTCAGGTGGTCAGGCACCGCATCGGGGGTGCAACAGGCGTTGGTCTGCAAATCGTCCGAGCCTTGCAGCACCTTGCCATAGTATTCCTGAACGTCGTCGTGTTTCATAAAATTCCCTTACAGCGTTGTATTCACGGCCCCGCCGTCCAGCAGAATATTCTGCCCGACGATGAAACCCGCGTGCTGTGAACACAGAAACGCACACATGGCCCCGAATTCTTCGGGTTTGCCATAGCGCCGTGCGGGGATGGCTTCCGCCCGTCGCGCCTGCGCCTGTTGCAGGGTGATTCCCTCGGCCTTCACAACCGCTTCGTCCAGACTAACAGCCCTGTCGGTGGCGTGAATACCGGGTAACAGGTTGTTGATCGTAACGCCGCTGGGCGCGACCTGCCGTGATGTGCCGGCCACATATCCCGTCAGCCCCGCGCGGGCGGAATTGGACAGGCCCAGCACCGGAATCGGGGATTTGACCGATTGCGAGGTGATATTGACGACGCGCCCCCAGCCCCTGGCCATCATGGCGGGCAGGGTGGCCTTCATCAGGGCGATCGGGGTCAGCATGTTGGCATCGAGCGCCTTGATGAAATCCGCGCGTTCCCAGTCCGACCACAGGCCCGGCGGCGGGCCGCCGGCGTTGGTGACCAGAATATCGGGCGCGGGGTTGGCGGCCAGCACCTTTGCCTGCCCCTCGGGGGTGGTGATGTCACAGGCGACAGGCGTGACCGTCACCCCGTATTTTTCCGCAATCGCGCGCGCGGTTTCCTGCAACGGCCCTTCGGAGCGGGCGTTGATGACCAGATCGACACCGGCCTCGGCCAGACTTTCGGCGCAGGCCCGTCCCAGCCCCTTGGAGGCCGCGCAGACAATGGCGGTTTTTCCGCGAATTCCCAGATCCATGACAGCCCCCGATCAGTCGCAGCTTACGCGGGTGATGGTGTTGCTGACATCCAGCCAGATGTTCAGGCGCTCGGGGCTGTAATCGGCTGTCACCGGCGCGCCGGCGGGGATGATGCGTTTGGGCTCGGGGATCACGATGGCGTCCAGAATGCTGGCCGGCTGGCCGACAAGATAGGCAAACCCGCTGGCGCCGCAGGTATCCGCCGGCGGCTGGCCGGTGCCCTTGTTGACGCTGTTGAAATAGTCCGATTGCGGCGCGCAGGCAGCCAGAAGCATGGCCGAGCCCAGAACACCCCCCGATGCCAGACGAAAAAGCGAAACAGTCATGGTATATCCCCCCGTGGTTCATGTCGGGGGATAGCCTAGGGCGTAGGTCTGTAAACCTCAAGCCTACATATAGGGGGCAGGGTCCACGCTGTCGGTGCCCTTGCGGACCTCGAAGTGCAGCGAGGGGGTGTCATTGGCGGCGACAACGCCGATGGTCTGCCCGCGTTTCACCCGGTCGCCCTTGGCAACGGTGACCTTGTCCACACGGCCGTAGATGGTCATCAGGCCGTTGGCGTGGCGGATCAGGACGATAGTGCCAAGGCTGCCGTTGGATTTGGAGACCAGCGCCACAGTGCCGTCCGCCGCGGCCTTGACCGGCGTGCCGGCGGCGACCGCATAATCGATCCCGTCGCTTTTGTTGCGTCCGGGGGCGGGGTTGAAGCCGCGGATAATGCTGCCCTTGACCGGCGCGACAAAGGTTTTCTGCGGGGTTGCGGCG
>JALWQC010000134.1 GCA_027080755.1 Paracoccaceae bacterium | reverse complement strand
CATCAGGGTGCCGGGGACGGGCCAGCTCATGGTCGGGGCGTGGAAGCCGCAGTCCATCAGCCGTTTGGCGATATCGTCCACGGAGACATGCGCCACGTCGTTCAGCGGGCGGGTGTCCAGAATACATTCATGCGCCACGCGGCCGATTTTCGACTTGAACAGCACGTCATAGGCGCCTTCCAGCCGTTTGGCGATGTAGTTGGCGTTCAGGATGGCAACCTTGGTGGCCTGCGTCAGCCCCTCGCCGCCCATCAGCAGCAGATAGGCCCAGCTGATCACCAGAACCGAGGCGCTGCCCATAGGCGCGGCGGATACCGGTCCGACCTCGTGCGCGCCGGCCGGATTGCCGGGGAGGTATGGCTCCAGATGGGCGCCGACACCGATCGGGCCCATGCCCGGGCCGCCACCGCCGTGGGGGATGGCAAAGGTCTTGTGCAGGTTCAGGTGCGAAACGTCGCCGCCGATCTTGCCCGGTTTCACCAGCCCGACCATAGCGTTCATATTGGCCCCGTCGATATAGACCTGCCCGCCGTGTTCATGGGTGATGTTGCAGACCTCGCGCACGGTTTCCTCGAACACGCCGTGGGTGGAGGGATAGGTGATCATGCAGGCGGCCAGCTTGCTGCCGGCCTCTGCCGCCTTGGCGCGGAAATCTTCCAGATCGATGTCGCCATTGTCGGCGGTTTTCACCACAACCACCTTCCAGCCGGCCATATGGGCGCTGGCCGGATTGGTGCCGTGGGCCGAGGACGGAATCAGGCAGATGTCCCGATCCCCTTCGCCGCGCGCCTTGTGGTAATTGCGGATGGTCAGCAGCCCCGCATATTCGCCCTGCGCGCCGGAATTGGGTTGCAGCGACATGGCGTCATAGCCGGTGATCTCGCACAGCTGCGCCTTCAGGTGTTCGGTCAGCTCTGTATAGCCCTCGGCCTGGTCCAGCGGCACATAGGGGTGCAGGTTGGCGATCCCGAACCAGGTTAGCGGGATCATCTCGGCCGTGCCGTTCAGCTTCATCGTGCAGGAGCCCAGCGGGATCATCGCCCGGTCCAGCGCCAGATCCCGATCCGCCAGACGGCGCATGTAGCGGGTGATTTCCGCCTCGGAACGGTTCATGTCGAAAATCGGGTGCGTCAGGTATTCATCCGTGCGCAGCATGTTTTCCGGCAGACGGTATTGCGGGGTTTTATCGTCGTCCTTCAGATCGCCGCCAAAGGCACGCCAGACGGCCTCCAGTGTTTCGGAGCGGGTCTGTTCGTCAAGGCTGATGCCGATCCTGCTATCCCCGACCTTGCGCAGGTTGATACCGTTTTCCACCGCCGCGTTCAGGATAACGCCCTGCAGCGGGCCGACCTCTATGGTGATTGTGTCGAAGAATACCTCGGGTTCTACCGTATAGCCGAGGCTTTCCAGCCCCTTCGCCAGACGCGAGGTCTTGCGATGCACCGATTGCGCGATGGCTTTCAGGCCGGCGGGGCCGTAATAGACCGCATACATTGACGCCATAACCGCCAGCAGCGCCTGCGCCGTGCAGACGTTGGAGTTGGCCTTTTCGCGGCGGATGTGTTGCTCGCGGGTTTGCAGGGACAGGCGATAGGCCTTGTTGCCGCGGGCATCGACGGAAACGCCGATAATACGGCCGGGCATGGCGCGCTTCAGCTTGTCGGTGGTGGACATATAGGCCGCGTGCGGGCCGCCATATCCCATCGGCACGCCGAAACGCTGGGTGTTTCCAACGGCGATATCGGCCCCCATCTCGCCCGGGGATTTCAGCAGGCACAGCGCCAGAATATCCGCCGCCATAATCGCCAGCGCCTTGTTTTCATGCAA
>JALWQC010000133.1 GCA_027080755.1 Paracoccaceae bacterium | reverse complement strand
ATCCTGCTGAAGATCGCGGACGTGATGGAACAAAATCTGGAGATGCTGGCCGAAGCCGAAACATGGGACAACGGCAAGCCGATCCGCGAAACGACCGCAGCGGATCTGCCGCTGGCCATCGACCACTTCCGCTATTATGCCGGCGCTATCCGCGCGCAGGAAGGCTCGCTTAGCCAGCTTGACAACGATACGGTTGCCTATCACTTCCATGAACCGCTGGGCGTTGTCGGCCAGATTATCCCGTGGAACTTTCCGATCCTGATGGCCGCCTGGAAAATCGCGCCGGCGCTGGCTGCGGGGAACTGCGTCGTTCTGAAACCGGCCGAGCAGACGCCGGCCTCGATTCTGGTTCTTATGGAACTGATCGGTGATCTTCTGCCCGCCGGCACGCTGAACGTGGTAAACGGTTTCGGTCTGGAGGCAGGCAAGCCGCTGGCGACATCCACACGCATCGCCAAAATCGCCTTTACCGGCGAGACATCGACAGGCCGCCTGATCATGCAGTATGCCGCGGCGAATATCATTCCGTCCACGGTCGAGCTTGGCGGGAAATCCCCGAACATCTTCTTCAAGGATGTCATGGACGAAGACGACGAATTCCTCGACAAGGCGATCGAGGGGCTGGTCCTGTTTGCCTTCAACCAGGGCGAGGTTTGCACCTGCCCGAGCCGCGCGCTTATCCATGAAGACATCTATGAAGCCTTCATGGAAAAATGTCTGGAACGTATTGCAGCCATCGTTCAGGGGGATCCCCTCGATTTCAACACCATGGTCGGGGCGCAGGCCTCGCAAGAGCAGTACGAAAAGATCATGTCCTACATGGATATCGGCCGCAAAGAAGGCGCCGAAGTCCTGTGTGGCGGGGAAGGGGCCCCATTGGATAACAAGACCACAGGCGGCTATTATGTCCAGCCGACCGTGTTCAAGGGCCACAACAAAATGCGGATATTCCAGGAAGAAATCTTCGGTCCCGTTCTGGCAGTCACCACCTTCAAAACCGAAGAGGAAGCCCTGGAGATTGCCAACGATACGCTTTACGGCCTTGGCGCCGGTGTCTGGTCGCGTAACATTAACACCTGTTACCGCATGGGCCGCGCGATCAAGGCTGGCCGCGTGTGGACCAATTGCTACCACGCATATCCTGCGCATGCGGCATTTGGCGGCTACAAACAGTCGGGTATTGGTCGCGAGACCCATCTGATGATGCTGGAGCATTATCAGCAGACCAAAAACCTGCTGGTCAGCTATAATCCCAACAAGCTGGGCTTCTTCTAAACCGCAAACTATATCGGGCGTGCCTGACCGCACGCCCGTTTCATATGGCATCAGCGGCCACCCTGAAAGACAGCTCGCTTCGGGCGGTGATAGCGTGTAATCTACATCTGAAATTTCCTGACCGGAGGTTCGTAATGCTAAACCAGGTTGAGGCCACCCCGGCCGCCTTGGAACTACTTGCAGAGATCGTCGCCGAGCATGGCCCGGTGATATTCCATCAATCCGGCGGCTGCTGCGACGGCTCCGCCCCGATGTGTTATGCCGAGGGCGACCTGATCATCAGCGACCATGACGTGCAAATGGGCGAAATCGGCGGCATGCCGTTTTACATCGGCGGCAAGCAGTTCGAAGCGTGGAAACACACACGCCTGATAATAGACGTGGTTGAGGGACAAGGCGGGATGTTTTCCCTCGATAACGGCCGCGGCAAACGCTTTCTAACCCGCTCCGACCTGTGCGAAGTTCGCTAGCCGCAGGCCGGATGTGGCGGCAAGGGCGCCCTGAAAAATCCCGGGGAGTCCTGCGCCCCGACAATCACAAATGCCCGCATTC
>JALWQC010000132.1 GCA_027080755.1 Paracoccaceae bacterium | reverse complement strand
TAATCAAGGATGCGTTCCAGGTGGTGGCCAGCCTTGCGGATATGCGGCTGGCGGAAACGGATACGGAGCTGGGCGCGAATTTTCTGGTGTTTTTCTGTTCCGACTGGGCCGAGATAAAGGCCGTGCCGGATCTGCACCGTCTGATGGGGGATATGGATGCGCTGGTCGGGCAACTGGAAAAATCCGGCGCCAACCAGTATCGCAGCTTCGCCTTCGACCCCGAGGGCGCGATCAAGCTGTGCATCCTGCTGCTGCGCTATGACGACGAAATGGCCAAGCTGTCCGCACAGGCACTGGCCACCAGCCAGATGGCGCAGGCGCTGCTGCTGTGGGGACCGGAGGCGTTTCTGGAAAAAAGCCCGATCGGCATCATAGAGGAAAACCACATGGCCATCGTGCGCCCCTCTATCGCGGCCCTGATCCGCGCGGCCTACGACAAAACCATGCCCGACACCGCCAGCGACCCCAGCCACGCCCTGCGCCTGGAAGCCCGGGTGAAGGCGCTGATGGAGGATAATAATGTTTGACTACTCTTTACTTCACTGGACGACTTTTCTGACGGCGGCTGTTTTGCTGAACCTTTCGCCGGGGCCGGATATTGCCTTTATTCTGGGGCAGACGGTGAAAGGCGGGCGCAGGTCCGGTTTTGCGGCGATGTTCGGGATCTGGACGGGGGCGTTCGGGCATGTGGTGATGGCGGCGGCGGGGCTGTCGGTTGTTCTGGCGACCTCGGCTGTGGCGTTTTCCATCGTGAAATGGGTCGGGGCGCTCTATTTGCTGTGGCTGGGGATACAGGCGCTGCGCTCGGACGGGGGTAAATTCGTGGCCGAGGGGGTGCAGACCAGCCCGCGGGCCTTTGCCATTTACAAGCAGGGCTTCATGGTCGGCCTGCTGAACCCCAAGGTCGCTATCTTTTTTCTGGCGTTTTTGCCGCAGTTTGTCGTGGTTGGCGCAGGGCCGGTGTCGGCGCAGCTGTTTTTGCACGGCTTCCTGATTATCGTCGTCGCCGGTTTTATAGAGCCGCCGCTGGTCATGCTGGGGGAAAGGCTGACGGGCAAGCTGCGGGCCAATCCGCGCATCGGGCTGTGGATGGACCGCAGCCTCGGGGCGATCTTCGTGGCGCTTGGCATCCGGCTGGCAATGGAAAAGCCGTAGGGTCTTTTCATTTCCTGAACGCTGGAGTATGCAGCGGGTTCGACATCCAAAATTTGTAGGCGCGTTATGCGACATCCCAAGATCCTGACTACCATGCGGGACTATTCGTGGTCCCTGTTTCTGTCCGACCTTCTGGCCGGTGCTACCGTTGCGATGGTGGCGCTGCCGCTTAGCCTTGCGATTGCCATTGCCTCGGGGGCGGATCCGGCCAAGGGGCTGATTACGGCCATTGTCGGCGGCTTCATGATTTCCCTGATGGGGGGCAGCCGCGTGCAGATCGGCGGGCCGACCGGGGCCTTTATCGTTGTCGTGTTCGGGGTGATCGCCGAGCATGGCTATGACGGGCTGGTCGTGGCGACATTTATGGCCGGTATTATCCTTGTCATTGCCGGATATTTGCGGATCGGCCGCCTGATCGCCTATGTCCCCGAGGCGGTGGTGAACGGGTTTACCATCGGTATCGGGGTGATTATCGGGGTAAGCCAACTGAAGGATATCTTCGGGCTGACGACGGGGAAGCTGCCGGCGGATTTTCTGGACAAGATTCCGGCGCTCTGGGCGGCGCGGGACAGTTTTTCGCTGCCGGCGTTTGCAATCGGGATTGTGACGATGGTCCTGATAGTGGCTTTCCGCCGTCTGGCGCCCAAATTGCCGGGGCTGATCGTTGCGGTG
>JALWQC010000131.1 GCA_027080755.1 Paracoccaceae bacterium | reverse complement strand
GGCCCCGGCACGCCCAGCATCAAGCCGGTTTCTTCCCACAGCTCGCGCACGGCGGCCATGGCGGCGGCCTCCCCCGCCCCCGCCGGCGCCTGTCTGGCCAGCTTCGCCGCCTCGGGGGGCGACAGGGGCAAGGCGGGTTGCACCTTGTAATCCGCCGCATCGACCGCGCCGCCGGGAAAAACGTATTTGTTGGGCATAAAGGCCGCTTTCGCCCCGCGCTGGCCCATCAGAACCTGATCCCGCCCCTTGTGGCGGCGCAACAGGATTACCGTGGCCGCATCGCGGATGATCCGCCGTTTTTCGTCTTCGTTCATGGGTGCCTCTCTTGTCGGGGGCAATATCCCCCGCAAGCGCCTGTATGTCCAGTGTGCCGTTGCGGCGCTACTGGTCGGGATAGCGGTCGTTTCCGTCCCCGAAACCATACATCCGCTTGGCCCATTGCAAGGCCACAAACAGGCCCTTCATGCGCGGCAGCAGGAAAAGCGCCAGCAACAGGAAGCTGATCGAGAAGCCCAGCGCCATGACCCAGCCTTCGGGGCGGAAGACCTCGAACACCAGCAACATCAGGGGGGCCATCAGATGGCCGGTGACGATGATCGTTGCCCAGGCCGGCCCGTCATCGGCGCGCTGGTGGTAGAGTTCCTCGCCACAGACCGGGCAGGTCTCGCGCACCTTCAGGTAGCCGTCCATCATCGGCCCGCTGCCGCAATTGGGGCATTTGCAGCGCCAGCCCCGTTTGAGCGCGGGTTTGAGCGGGCGTTCGGGCGGGGTGCTTTCGGCCGGAACCGTATCCATTGTGTTCTCTGAAATAGTCATAACGAGGGGATATACCGGATTTTTCCGCCCTGTGCAGTGGGACAAGCTGTCTTGCGGCGGGATGTCGCGAATTTTTTCACCTTTTTTCGACGGAATCGCGCCGGCTGCGCGTTTGGGGATGTGAAGGCCGGCAAAAGCAGGCCTCGAGCAACACAAAGGAACACGCTATGAAAAAGACACTTGCAACCGCAACCCTGATCACCCTTGCCGGTCTTGGCCTCGGCACCGTTGCCATCGCCGGACAGCACGGTCCCAAGCCGTCTTTCGAGATGCTCGATACAAACGGCGACGGTTCTGTCACGATGGAGGAACTGCAGGCCAAAGGCGCGGCAAAATTCGCTGAAACGGATCTGAACGGTGACGGCTTTCTGGACGCCGGCGAAATGCTGCAGGCCGCCAAGGAGCATGCCGGAAAACGGGGCGAACACGGCGGCCGCCCGATGCCGGGCGCCGAAAAGGTGGATGAAATGGCCGGCAAAATTCTGGGGCGTATGGACAGCAACGGCGACGGCAAGATTTCCAAAGCCGAGGCCAAAGGCCCCTTCGCCCGCGCCTTCGATAAAATCGACACGGACGGCGACGGCATGCTGGACAGCGCGGAATTGAAAGCCTCTGTTCTGGCCCGGGCTGGAAACCACGGACAGCAGGGTGAACACGCCGACCAGCAGGGCGAACACGCCGGCGAACAGGGCGAACATGGCGGCCAGCAGGGCGAACACGCCGGCCAGCAGGGTGAGCACGCCGGCGAACAGGGCGAACATGCCGGTAAACAGGGCATGTCCCCCGAGGATCGCATCGCCAAGATGATCGCCCATGCCGACACAGACGGCGACGGCAAGCTGAGCCTGGAAGAAATCACCGGCGCCAAGGCTGGCAAGATGTTCCAGAAGATCGATGCCGATGGTGACGGCGCCGTAACGAAAGCGGAATGGGATGCCGCCAAGGCTGCGGGCCATGACGGGCACGACGGCTGATCCCGCCTGCGCCCGGGTCGCTTCAAGGCGGCCCGGGAC
>JALWQC010000130.1 GCA_027080755.1 Paracoccaceae bacterium | reverse complement strand
CTATATTCACATAAACCGATATTGGAGCCTGCGATGAAACCCGTTGAAATCTATACCACGCCGATTTGTGGTTTTTGTGTTGCCGCAAAAAACCTGCTGAAAAAGAAGGGCGTCGAATTTACCGAAATCGATGTCATGCGCGCCCCCGAGCGCCGCGCCGAGATGACCCAGCGGTCCAACGGCGGGCGCACTGCGCCGCAGACTTTCCTCGACGGCAAGCCGATCGGTGGCTGTGACGATCTGTTCGATCTGGAATATGACGGCCAGCTGGACCGGATGCTGGCGGACGCATGAAGCTGCGCGCGGGCCTTGTCCAGATAACTTCCGGCAAGGATCCGGCGCACAATCTGCTGCGGGTGGCGCAATATATCCGGCAAGCGGCCGATGGCGGGGCGGAATTTGTCCTGACCCCCGAAACCACGAACATCATTTCTGCCAGCCGCAAACAGCAGGCGGCGGTTTTGCGTGAAGAATCCGGCGATGAGACCCTGAAGGCCCTGCGCACGCTTGCGCGGGAATTGGGGGTTACGCTGCTGATCGGCTCGCTCGGCCTGAAAACGGGCGAGGCGGACGGACGTTTCGCCAACCGTTCGTTCCTGATCGGGCCGGACGGGGAAATCCGTGCGCGCTACGACAAAATCCACATGTTCGACGTCGATCTGGGGAGCGGGGAAAGCTATCGCGAAAGCGCCGCCTATCGCCCAGGTGACAAGGCGGTGCTGGGGGATGCGGGCTTTGCGAAAATCGGGATGACAATTTGCTATGACATGCGGTTTCCGGCCCTGTTCCGTGCTTTGGCAACGGCGGGGGCGCATATTCTGACGGCGCCGGCGGCCTTTACTGTGCCGACGGGGCGTGCGCATTGGCATGCTTTGCTGCGGGCGCGGGCGATTGAAAACGGCTGTTTCGTGCTGGCACCGGCGCAATGCGGCACCCATGACGACGGTGGCGATCCGCAACGCCGGACCTATGGCCATTCACTGGCAATTTCCCCTTGGGGCGAGGTTCTGGCCGATGGTGGCGAAACCGAGGGCGTGACTTTTGTCGATTTGGACCTTAACGATGTAGGGGCGGCACGGGCGAAAATCCCGTCGCTTGCCCATAGCCGCGTTTTTGCGCCACCCGAGGGACCATGACAGACAGCCTGCAAAACGACCCGCTTGCCATTGCCCTGTTCAGCGAGATTTCCGCCGCCGACCAGATGGCGCGCACCCGTTTCGGACGGGCATTACCCAAAGGGATGGAGCTGTCGCACTTCAGCGTTCTGAACCATTTCGCGCGGCTGGGCGGGGAAAAAACGCCGGCGCAACTGGCGCGGATTTTTCATGTGACCAAGGGCGCAATGACCAACACCCTGTCAAAGCTGGAATCCTTTGGCTACATCCATGTGCGGCCGGACTGGGATGATGCGCGGCGCAAATTCGTGTCGATTTCCCCCGCAGGCCTCGCCGCGCGGGACGAGGCGGTGCGCGCCATCGCGCCGGTGTTTGACGACGTTATGGAAAGCCTCGGCCCCGATAAAATCCGCGCGGTCCTGCCGGTTTTGCGGGAATTGCGGACGTTTCTGGCTAATTCGGATTAATGGCGGCGGTGACGTAGTTTACCGACAGATCCCGATCGGAAATCGACCATGACCATTGCAGCGGGTTGAACACGAACCCCTTTTTGTCGATCAGCTCCAGCCCCGCGTTGGCAATCAGTTCGGACAGCTCGTCAGGGGTGATGAACTTGTTCCAGTCGTGGGTGCCGCGGGGCAGCCAGCGCATGATTACCTCGGCCCCAAAAATCGCCATGGCATAGCTTTTGGGGTTGCGGTTCAGGGTGGAACATACCATCAGGCCGCCCGGTTTCAGCAACTGCCGGCATGCGGTCAGAAAGGCCAGCGGGTCGGAAACATGTTCCACCACTTCCATATTCAGCACGACGTCGAACTTTTCCCCCGCTTCGGCCAGCGCTTCGGCCGGGGTGTTGCGGTAGTCGATGTCCAGACCGGACTGTTTTGCATGCACCTGCGCCACCGGAATATTGCCCGCCGCCGCATCTGCCCCGACAACCGTAGCCCCGAGGCGCGCCATCGGTTCCGACAGCAGCCCGCCGCCACAGCCGATATCCAGCAGCCGCAGGCCTTTTAGCGGCGCGGCGCTTTCGGGATCCCGTCCGAAGGTCGTGCAGATTTGCGAAACGATATATTCCAGACGCACCGGATTCATCTGGTGCAGCGGTTTGAATTTTCCGTTCGGGTCCCACCACTCGGCGGCCATGGCCTCGAATTTGGCAACCTCTTCGGGATCAATGGTGTTTGTTTGCATTGCACTCATCTTTTCTACCTGCCATGCTTGTGCTGTCCAACAACTTATAGAGCAATCATGCCCGAACATGCGAGCCAAAACGACGTAAAACCGCGTCCGACCCTGTATCCCGCGTGCGATGCCTTTGACCAGCGGATGCTGGATGTGTCCGGCGGCCACCGGATTTACATGGAACAATCCGGCAATCCGGACGGAGAGCCGGTCGTAGTCCTGCATGGCGGACCGGGGGGTGGCAGCAATCCGGCGATGCGGCGGTTTTTTGACCCCGAACGGTATCGGGTGATCCTGTTTGACCAGCGCGGCGCCGGAAAATCGCGCCCCTATGCCGAGGTCGAAAATAACACGACATGGGATCTGGTGGCGGATATTGAAACCATACGGACCCTGCTGGGCATTGAAAAATGGGTGGTTTTCGGGGGCTCATGGGGGGCAACCCTGTCGCTGATCTATGCACAAACCCACCCCGACCGGGTCAGGGCGCTGGTCCTGCGGGGGGTGTTTACCATGACCCGCGCGGAGCTGGACTGGTTCTACGGCGGCGCCGCCCGCACCTTCTGGCCCGAGGCATGGGACGCCTTCACCGAACTGGTCCCCGAGGACGAGCGGGACGATCTGATCGCCGCCTATCACAAGCGGCTATTCGGGAAGATCGACGCCGATATCGTGCGGTTTGCCCGTGCCTGGACCCGCTGGGAAAACACCCTTGCATCCCTTGATTCCAACGGCTTGGGCGGGATCACCCCTGCATATTACGCGCGCGCCTTTGCCCGGCTGGAAAACCATTATTTCATCAACAACGGCTTTTTGCGCGAGGACGGGCAGATCCTGAAGGACATGCCGCGGATTTCCCGTATTCCCGGGCATATCGTGCAGGGCCGTTATGATATGATCTGCCCGCCGCAAACGGCCTATGACCTGCACAAGGCCTGGCCGGAATCGCAATTGCACATGGTAAAATCCGGTCATGCCATGTCCGAGCCGGAAACGGCGGCAAAACTGGTAGAGATCATGGACAGGCTTGGCCGGTAAAAAACCCCGCTACGTTGCCGCAGCGGGGGGTCAAGTCACAGGGAGGTATCAGATCGCAAGCCGGTAGCCACCGCTTTCGGTGACCAGCAGGCGGGCGTTGGAGGGGTCGGGCTCTATTTTCTGGCGCAGGCGATAGATATGGGTTTCCAGCGTGTGCGTGGTGACGCTGGCGTTATAGCCCCAGACCTCGTGCAGCAGCACATCGCGGGCAACGACGCCCTCGTTTGCGCGATAGAGGAATTTCAGGATGTTGGTTTCCTTTTCCGTCAGGCGGATTTTGCGTTCCTCGTCGTCGATCAGCATTTTGGCGGCCGGCTTGAAGGTATACGGCCCGATGGTGAAAACCGCGTCTTCGGATTGTTCGTGCTGGCGCAACTGGGCGCGGATGCGGGCCAGAAGCACGGGAAACTTGAACGGTTTGGTGACATAGTCATTGGCGCCGGCATCCAGCCCCAGAATGGTGTCGCTGTCGGTGACATGGCCGGTCAGCATCAGGATCGGGGCCTTGACACCCTGTTTGCGCATCAGGCGGCACAGCTCGCGGCCGTCCATATCGGGCAGGCCCACATCAAGGATAATCAGGTCATACAGCGCTTCTTTCGCCTTTTTCAGGCCTTCGGCACCTGTTCCGGCCTCGAAAACGTCGAATTCGTCGGTCATGACCAACTGGTCGGCCAGCGCCTCGCGCAGGTCCTGTTCGTCATCGACCATCAGGATTTTCTTGATGTTGCCCATTTGCGTGTCCTCCGTTGTTGTCATCAAGATGTTGTTTTGCGGGGGTTTGCGCAAGGTGGCTCACACAGCTGTGTCACTTTTGCGGGAAATGTTTCAATTCCGGCCGGCAAGGGATATATGATTGTTCTGACTTGTAACATTTGGCGGCCCCTATGACCCTTTCCCTGAACCGCGAAGAACGCATTGCCCGTATGGGTAGCGATATCCGTATCGGCGTGCCGGTGGTGGTAAGCGATGGCGGCGACTCCGCGCTTGTATTGGCGGCCGAGGTGCTAAGCCCCGCGCGGCTGGACGAATTGCGCGCCCTCGGGGACGGGTTGCAACTGGCGTTGACTGCGCGGCGCGCCGAAACCCTGCATATGGCGGCCTATGACGGGGATGTAGCGCGGGTTCTGGTGCCGCAGGATGCGGATGCGGGCTGGATCCATGCGATGGCCGATCCCTCAAGGGATCTGGACTATCCGATGAAAGGCCCGTTCAAGGCCCTGCGCGACGGATCCGCCGATATTGCCCGCGCCGGTATTATTCTGGCCAAACGCGCGCATTTGTTGCCCGCCGTTGTTGTCCTGCCGATCAGGG
This sequence comes from Paracoccaceae bacterium, assembly GCA_027080755.1. GTDB lineage: Bacteria > Pseudomonadota > Alphaproteobacteria > Rhodobacterales > Rhodobacteraceae > NORP23. The sequence goes on along the minus strand of JALWQC010000130.1, from coordinate 2,887 downwards.
ATGCCGAGCGGCTGGTGCAAGATTTCGGCCTGAACCGGATAGAGGCCGCCGATCTGCTGACCCTTGGCAAGGTGACGGAACTGCAAGAGGTTTCCACGGCCCGCTTGCCTATGTTTGCCTCGGAAAAGGGGCGTGTGCATGTGTTTCGTCCCTTTGACGGTGGCGAGGAACACTACGCCATTGAAATCGGCAACCCCGCGCGGGATGAACCGGTGCTGTCGCGCCTGCATTCGGCGTGTTTTACCGGTGATATCCTCGGTTCGCTCAAATGCGATTGCGGGCCGCAGTTGCGGGCGGCCCTGTCCCAGATCGGGGAAGAGGGGGCCGGAGTCCTTCTTTATATGAATCAGGAAGGGCGCGGGATCGGGGCGGCCAACAAAATGCGCGCCTATGCCTTGCAGGATCAGGGCTTCGACACGGTAGAGGCAAACCACCGGCTGGGTTTCGAGGATGACGAACGGGATTTCCGGCTGGGTGCGGAAATACTGAAGGCGATGGGTTTTTCCCGCGTGCGCCTGATGACCAACAACCCCGCCAAGGTCAAAAAGATGGAGGAGGCCGGCGTAAAAGTCACCGAGCGGGTGCCGCTGAAGGTCGGGGAAAACCCGCATAACGCCGCCTATCTGGCAACCAAGGCCAGCAAAAGCGGGCATTTGTTGTGATTACGCGCGAAATCCTGCAGGCAGCGGTGAAGGCGGCGGGGCGGCCATCCTCGGATTATGACCTGACGCCGGAGTTTATCAAATACCTGCCGGAAAAGCGGGTGCTGCGGCCGGCCTCGGTTCTGGTGGCGGTGGTGGCGCGGCCGAAGGGGTTGCATGTGGTTCTGACCAAGCGGGCCAGCCATTTGAAACACCACCCCGGGCAGGTTGCCTTTCCGGGGGGCAAGCAGGAGGCCGGCGAAACCCCGATCCAGACCGCCCTGCGCGAGGCCTGCGAGGAAATTGCGCTGCCATCGGAGGGGGTGGAAATCCTCGGGGTGTTGGACAGGCATGAAACGGTAACGAACTTCACCGTAACCCCCGTGGTGGCCATGATCCCGGATTTCACCCCCCGACCGGAGCGCGGCGAGGTGGAAGAGGTGTTCGAAGTCCCGCTCGATTTTCTGATGGACCGGCAAAATATGACCCGTCAGGCGCGCAACTGGCAGGGGCATCGGCGGGAATACTATACGATTCCTTACGGTCCCTATTACATATGGGGCGCGACGGCGCGGATGATAAAGGCACTGGCGGACAGGGTGGCGATATGCGGGTAGGTGGCGACTGGCTGGAAAATGCGAATACGCAACGGGTGATGCGGGCGTTGGAGGACGCGGGGTATCAGGCCTATGCGGTGGGCGGCTGTGTGCGCAACGCGCTGCTGGATGCTCCGATTGCCGACGTGGATATTGCCACCGATGCCCTGCCGGAACAGGTGCAGGCGCTGGCGAAATCGGCGGGGCTGCGGTCCGTGCCGACGGGGATAGATCACGGAACGATCACCGTTATCAGCAAGGGCGAGCCGTTCGAGGTAACAACTTTTCGCCGCGACGTATCCACCGACGGCCGCCGCGCCACGGTGGAGTTTTCGCGCGACATGAAAGACGATGCCCTGCGCCGTGATTTTACGGTCAATGCGCTCTATGTTGCGCGCGACGGTACGCTGGTTGATCCGCTGGGCGGTTTGCCGGATATCAGGGCACGCCGGATCCGGTTCATCGAGGATGCCGATAAGCGGATAGAAGAAGACTACCTGCGGATTCTGCGGTTTTTCCGGTTTTATGCCTGGTATGGCGACCCGGATCAGGGCCCGGATCCCGAGGGGCTGGCGGCCTGCGGGGCGCATGTGGACGGGATTACGCGCCTGTCGAAGGAGCGTTTGGGCGCCGAGATGAAAAAGCTGCTGGCGGCACCGGATCCCGCGCCCTCGGTCGGGGCGATGGCGGCTTGCGGGGCTTTGGCGCAGGTGCTGGCCGGCGCGGATGCGCAATATCTGGCACCGCTTGTCCATCTGGAACAGGCCCACGGTTTTGTCCCGCGCTGGCAACGCCGGCTGGTGGCGCTGGGCGGGGAAAATCCGGGCAAGGCGCTGCGTTTGTCAAAGGCCGAGGGCCGGTATCTAAAGGCCGTCCGTGCCGCGATGGAGGCGGGCAAAGGGCCGGCGGTTACGGCCTATATGTTTGGCAAGGATCAGGCGATTGACGCCAAACTGGTGGAATCCGCGATGTTCGGGCAGGATTTGCCCGCGAATTTCCTGCCGGAGGTGGAGCGCGGCGCCTCGGCCGAGTTTCCGGTAAAGGCGGCGGATCTGATGGAGCGTCTCGGCACCGGCCCGCAACTGGGGTTGGAGCTGACCCGCCTGGAAACCCTGTGGATTGACGCGGATTTCAGGATCGGGAAGGATGATTTGCTGCACGCTTGACAAGGGGGCGGGGTTTTGGGATGGTCAACACCCCTGACCTAATGGAGCCTCCCGATGTCGCTGGACCAGCTAGTCGCCCTTTTCGGTATTGTCATGGCCTCGGCCTGGACGCCCGGCCCGAATAATATGATGCTGGCCGCATCCGGCGTGAACTATGGCTTTCGCGCGACATTGCCGCATGTTCTGGGCGTGGCGCTGGGCTTCGGGTTCATGATTTTCACCGTGGCGCTAGGGCTTGGCGGGGTTTTCAAGGCGGTGCCGGTGCTGGAAACTATCCTGCATTGGGGTGGGGCGGCCCTGTTGTTGTGGGTGGCCTGGAAGATTGCCAACACCAAAGCCCCCGGGGAATCCGGCGCCCGCAGCAAGCCGTTTACCTTTATGCAGGCGGCGGGATTCCAGTGGATCAATGCCAAGGCATGGGTGATGTGCATCAGTATCTCGGGGCAGTTTCTGGATGCCGAACGCCCGGTTTACAGCGCTATGG
>JALWQC010000129.1 GCA_027080755.1 Paracoccaceae bacterium | reverse complement strand
ACCTACAGCGGGCCGGCCTCCTGTTTACGCCAGACCGGCCCGCTGTAGGTATAACGCGCCGATTTCGCGCCGTGCTGCATATGTTTTTGCACCACAGGCACGGTAAAATCGGGGCGGAGCATCAATTCCCCGCGCAAAGGGTCGGATGTCACATAGGCGCGCGCGCGGATATCCTCGCCGTAAAGATCCAGCAGGGTTTCGGCGGGGAGCAGGGCCTCGGTCTCTATCACCTTGGCGCCGGTGGCGACGAAGCCGGCAAGGATGCGGTCCGTTTCGGCCTGAAGCGGGGTTTGGGCGGCGGAAAGCATCAGCCCTTGTCCCTCGCCATCATTTTGCGGAGTTCCACCACCAGATCGGCGCGGGGGATTTCCATCTGCGCCGGCTGGGCCTTCCATTCCTCGTTCGTGGTGATATTGGCGGCCAGTGCCTTGCCAAGCGCCAGATCCTTGATCTGGACCACGCCGGCATCATGTTCGTTTCCACCCTCGATCACCGCAACCGGACTGTTGCGGGAGTCGGCGTATTTCAACTGGTTGCCGAAGTTTTTCGGGTTGCCCAGATAAACCTCGGCGCGGATGCCGGCGTTGCGCAACTCGGCCACCATCGCCTGATAATCGGCCATGCGATCCCGATCCATAACCGTCACGATGACCGGCCCGTGGGGGTGGCTTTCAATCCGGCCCTTTTCGCGAAGCGCCGCAAGCAGGCGGTCCACACCGATCGAAACGCCGGTGGCGGGCACTTCCTGACCGGTGAAGCGTTTGACCAGATCGTCATACCGTCCACCACCGGCGACCGAACCAAACTGGCGTTTTTGCCCCTTGTCGTCGAAGATTTCAAAGGTCAGCTCGGCCTCGTAAACGGGGCCGGTGTAATAGCCAAGGCCGCGCACCACCGACGGGTCGATCAACAGACGGTCCGGACCATAGCCCTGCGCCGCTGTCAGCTCGGCAATAGTTTCCAGTTCCTGAACGCCGGTCAAACCGGTTTCGGATTTCCCGACGATTTCGCGCAGGCGGGCACAGGTTGCAGCACCGTCCGTGCGGCGGGCCTCCATAAAGGCCATGACGATTTCGGCCTGTTCCTCCGACAGCTTGGCCCCGTCGGTGAAATCGCCGCTTTCATCCTTGCGTCCAGCCCCCAAAAGGGCGCGCACACCCGCGGGACCAAGGCGATCCAACTTGTCTATAGCACGCAAAACGATGCCTCTTTCGGCCTCGAATTTGGACAAATCGGACATATCGAGGATTCCGGCCACTTCCAGCACCCCGTTCAGAACCTTGCGGTTATTGACCCGCACGATATAGTCCCCCCGCGGGATTCCGACGGTTTCCAGCGTGTCGGACAACATGCCGCAAATCTCGGCATCGGCGGCAACGGTGGGGGTTCCGACCGTATCCGCGTCGCATTGGTAAAACTGGCGATAGCGCCCCGGCCCCGGCTTTTCATTGCGCCAGACCGGCCCGACCGCATAGCGGCGGTAAGGTGTCGGCAGGGTGTTGCGAAACTGCGCATAGACCCGCGCCAGCGGGGCGGTCAGATCATAGCGCAAGGCCATCCATGTATCGTCTTCATCCTGCCAGGCAAACACCCCTTCGTTCGGGCGGTCCACGTCGGGCAGGAATTTCCCCAGCGCCTCTACCGTTTCGACGGCCGGGGTTTCCAGCGGGTCAAAGCCGTAGGCATGGTAAACATCCGTGATTTTCGCCAGCATTTCGTTGCGCTCGACCACCTCGGCCCCGAAATAGTCGCGAAAGCCGCGCGGGTTGACCGCCTTGGGCCGCTTCACCTTAGTTTTCTTAACTTTTGCCATGGGTTTGCCTTGCATAACATGTTTGGGAACCCCTTACCCCAAGGGCGGGGGCGTCGCAAGGTTTACAGTCAGACAAACAGCCCTGCAAGTTTGGGACCAAAGACCACAACCCCGACAAAAACCGCGAATATCGCGGCCAGCAACACCGCCCCCGCCGCGATATCCTTGGCGTTTTTGACCGCTTCCGAATGCCCGGGCGAGACCAGATCGCACAGGTATTCGAAGGCGGAATTGAAGGTTTCCGCCACCCAGACAAAGGCGATAGCCCCCCCGATCCAGAGCCATTCCCCCGCCGTCAGTCCAAGCGCCCAGCCAAGGGCAACCACCACAACAGAGGCCAGAAGATGAATGCGGGCGTTGGGTTCGCTTTTCAGAACGCGCCCCAGACCGGCAAAGGCATAGCCGAAAGATTTCAAACGGTTACGCATCATGTCCCCCCTTGTTCGCAGGGGAAAGGGCGGCAAATTTCCCCTGATGGTATAGCAGCGGCGAGCGGGCGGAACAGTCCAGATGCAGGACCTCGCCAACGACAATCAGGTGGTCGCCACCATCATGGCCGGCGGAGTGGCGGCACTCGAACCGGGCGGAACAATCGCTGAACAGCGGGGCATCGCCAGCGCCAAGGGTGTAGGGGGTGTCCCTGAACGGGGCCTCGCCGGAGCGGGCGAAAGCCTCGGCCAGATGTTGTTGTTCTGCCGACAGGATATGCACGGCGAAATGGCTGGCGGCCTCGAACGCGGGAAAACGGGCCGATTTGCGCGCCGGCGACCACAGCACCAGCGGCGGGTCAAGCGAGACAGAGGCAAAGCTGTTCACCGTCATCCCCAACGGCCCGCGCGGGGTCATCGTGGTGACAATCGTCACCCCGGTGGCAAAGCAGCCCATCGCGTCCCGCAGGTTTCTTTCGCTGAATTCCGCCATTCGCTCCCCTCTGGTTTCCGTCTGTTTTAAGGCCTGCATGCGCCCGTGTCGATGGACAAGGTTCCTTGCATTTGGCCCCCTTCCGGCCTATCTGCAAGCCATGAAACCGGTTTTATATTCTTTTCGCCGCTGCCCCTATGCCATGCGCGCCCGTATGGCCCTGCTGGTGAGCGGCCAACAGGTCGCCCTGCGCGAGGTCCTGTTGCGTGACAAACCGGCGGAATTGCTGGACGCCTCGCCCAAGGGGACGGTGCCGGTGCTGGTTCTGCCGGACAGGGTTATTGACGAAAGCTTCGATATCATGCTGTGGGCCTTGCAGAAAAACGACCCGGAAGGCTGGCTGGAACGCATGGATATGGACCTGATTACCGAATGCGAAGGCCCGTTCAAATCGGCGCTGGACCGGTATAAATACGAAAACCGCTATGAAAATGTCGATGCGCTGGAACAACGCGACGCGGCGCTCGGGTTTTTGATGAAACTGGAACAAAGGTTGCGCGAAACGCCCTGGCTGTCCGGCCCCGCACGCGGGATGACGGATATGGCGATCATAACCTTCGTGCGCCAGTTTGCTCAGGTGGACCGGGAATGGTTTAACGCTCAACCATTCCCCAACCTCATAAAATGGCTTGATAATTTCACCGGCAGCGCCGATTTTGCCGCCATTATGCACAAATATCCCGTCTGGCATCCAGACGATCCCGACACCCTGTTCCCGGAGGCCCCATGACCCAGGACCGTATCACCCGCCTTGAAGAAATGCTTGCCTATCAGGCCAACACGATCGAGGAATTGAACGACGTTGTCACCCGACAGCAGGCCGATATCGACCGCATGGCCCGCCAGCTGGAGATGCTGATGAAACGGGCCGCGCAGCAGGAAGCGGACGAAACCCCGGGCGTGCCGCTGGCCGATCAGGTTCCGCCCCACTGGTAGGTTTCAGACGCTTGGCGTGACCATCGCGCCGATCACGTCGTGCAGGGACAGAACGCCGACGGGCTGCCCGCCGTCATCCACAACGGTGATCTCGTCCGCGCCGCTTTCGCTCAGCCGTTTGGCCACGGTTTCCAGCAACGCCGATTTCGGCACGCTTTGATCCCCGCCCTGCCCTTTGCGCATGACGGTTTCGGCGCGGATCACGCGGCCACGGTTCACCTCTTTCACGAAATCGGCGATATAGGCGTCGGCCGGTTTCAGGACAATATCCTGCCCCGTGCCCTTCTGGATCACGGCCCCGTCGCGCAAAATCGCGATCTGGTCGCCCAGGCGCAGGGCCTCGTCCAGATCGTGGGTGATGAACACGACCGTTTTGTGCAATTCCTGCTGGATATCGAGCAAAACCGTCTGCATATCCATGCGGATCAGCGGATCGAGGGCGGAAAACGCCTCGTCCATCAGCAGGATATCGGCGTCATTGGCCAAGGCGCGGGCCAGCCCGACACGCTGCTGCATGCCGCCCGACAGCTGGTTGGGGTAGTGGTCCTCGAACCCTTCCAGCCCGACGCGCGTAATCCAGCGTTCGGCGCGTTTCACGGCCTCTTTGCGATCCACCCCCTGGATTTCCAGCCCGAAAAGCGTGTTTTCCAGAACCGTCCGGTGCGGCAGCAGCGCGAATTTCTGGAACACCATTGCCGTCTTGTGGCGCCGGAACTGCAGCAGTTCGGATTTGGACATTTTGCAAACGTCCACCCCCTCGTAGACCACCTCGCCGGCGGTGGGTTCGATCAGGCGGTTGATGTGGCGGATCAGGGTGGATTTCCCCGAGCCGGACAGCCCCATAACCACCTGTATTTTCCCGGCAGGCATGGAGATATTGATATCGTTCAGCCCCAGAACATGCCCGTAGGTATCGTTCAGCTCGGCCTTGGACATGCCGTTCTTGACCATCGGGATGTATTTTTCGCCTTTCGGCCCGAAGATCTTGTAAAGATTGCGGATTTCGATGCCCTGACTAGCCATGGACAACCTCCATATGCTTTTGCATCCGCTTGCCGAAACGCTGGGAAACACGGTCGAAAACAATCGCAATGGCCACGATCGCCAGCCCGTTCATGACCCCCAGTGCAAGATACTGGTTCGTCACCGATTTCAACACAACCGAGCCAAGCCCGTGCGCCCCGATCAGCGAGGCCACAACAACCATCGCCAGCGCCATCATGATGGTTTGGTTGATGCCGGCAAAGATGTTCGGCAGGGCCAGCGGTATTTGCACCCTGAACATTTTCTGCCACCCCGAGGCGCCGAAGGCATCCGCGGCCTCCAACACGTCCTTGTCCACCAGCCGGATGCCCAGATTGGTCAGGCGCACCACCGGCGGGATGGCGTAGATGCACACGGCAATCAGCCCCGGAACGCGGCCGATCCCCAGCAGCATGATGATCGGGATCAGATAAACGAAACTGGGAATCGTCTGCATCAGGTCCAGAACCGGTGTGATAACGGCCTGCAGCCGGTCCGATTTCGACATCAGCAGGCCCAGCGGAATGCCGACAAGCAGGCAGATCACCGTCGCGACGGAAATCAGCGCCAGGGTAAACATCGTGTCTTCCCACATGCCGAGGTATCCGATCACCAGCAGCGCCGCGACGGTGCCCGCCACCAGCCCCCAGCTGCGCGCGCCCAGCCAGACAAGGCCGGCCAGAATCAGGATCATCAGCGGCCAGGGCGTTGCCAGCAGCAGTTTTTCAAACCAGACAAGAAAGTGCAGCAAGGGTTTGAAGAAATTCTCTATGCCTTCGCCGTAGGTTCGGGAAAACCCGCGAAAGGCCGCATCGACCCCTTTTTTCAGATCGCGCAGCTCTGTGCGGCTCATCTCGGGGAAGGTTGTCAAATAATCGGGGATATCTACCACTGTCACAGCTCCTGCCGTCATCATTGCAAAAGCCCCCCGGATTTCGCCGGGGGGCTTTCGTTTACACCTGTCTTACAGGGCGGCCTTGACCTTGGCGGCCACATCCTCGGGAACCCATTTGGTCCAGAGGTCGGGATATTTGCTGAGGAATTCGATGGCGGCATCTTCGCCCTCGGCCTGCTCGTCATCCATATAGACCAGCATCGCCCCCATCACGTCGCCCGGATAGACGCGGGCGGCAAGATAGTCGTTGATGACCCCGCCGCGCTTGTAGAAATCATCCGCAACGATGGTGAACACCTCGGATTTGATCCAGGCAGAGGGTTTCGGATCCGGGCAGCCTTCCTGCGAAATGCAGCTGTGCCATTCCTCGTCACCGGCATAGGGCACACCGAAATCGACCGGCTGCATGTTGTATTTGCCGATCAGCGAGGTCGGGGACCAGTAATAGCCGAACCAGTTTTCATGCCGCTCGTTCGCCTTGGCGATAGAGCCGTCCAGCCCAGCAGCCGAGCCCGGATCGATCAGGATCCAGCCCTTGTCGGCCATACCGAAGGCCTGGAACAGGTTGGTGTTTACATGCTGGCAGCCCCAGCCGGCCGGACAACCGACGAACGCCCCCTTGGAGGGGTCCTCGGCAGAGGGGAACAGTTCGGGGTGGTCGATGATATCCAGCGCGGTTTTCAGCTCGGGGTGCTCTTCCTTGGTGTAGGGCGGGATCCACCAGCCTTCGCCAAGGCCGGTAATCGGGCCCTTGTTGACCGCATGCAGGCGCCCTTCGGCAATCGCCGCGTCCAACTGGTCCCGAATGGCGTTAACCCATTGTTCACCGGCAATGTCCGGCACGCCTTTTTCGTTCATAGAGGCAAAGATCGGCGCCGTGCCGCCCGGGATCAGTTCCACATTACAACCAAAGCCGTTTTCAAGGATGAACTTGTCCACATTGGCCACCAAAGAGCCGGAAGCCCAGTCGAATTCCGCCATCGTGACATCGCCACATTCCTGCGCCATCGCGCCGGATGCGCCGGCGGACATAGCTACGAGCGTAGCTGCTGCTAACAGTTTTTTCATGAATTTTCTCCGTGTTGGTATATCTTACAGGTTGGAAGCAAGCCCGCCGGACGGCGTTGGCGCAAGTGCTGCGCTTTCGGGCAAGAACTGCCCGCAACGGCTGACGGCATCGGGGCCATCAAGCCGCGCATATGTGGGAATCCACTGGCTCATGCGCTTAGGGTAACACACTACAGACGTAATTATAGCCAAAAGCGACATAAAACAGGGCAAAACCCGACAATATCGGGGGAAATCCGCCCATGCCTGCCGTTTCGAACCGGCTTCAACGGGATCGGCGCCGGCTTTGCCGTCCGTCTGCCGGAAACGACCCGCAAACCTTGCGGCCCCCCTTCGAAGCGATTAGGCTGCCCCCGTTTCCCACCGAAAGGCCCGATCATGCAGAATCTGAACGAGACACTTTTTGCAGCCATCAACGCCTCGGCCAATCCGCCTGCGGGACTGGTCGCAGTGGCCGGATTTTTCGCCAAATGGGTGATCTTCGGCTTTGCGCTGGCTATGGTCTGGGGCTGGGTGCGGGGGCGGGAACAGGCCCGCCGGCAGCTGTTTATCGCCGGCGGAACGGTGGTTCTGGCCCTGCTGGCGAACCGGGGGATTTCGGCCCTGTGGTATCATCCCCGCCCGTTCGAAGCCGGTCTGGGCCATACCCTGCTGGAACACGGCATTGACAGTTCCTTTCCCAGCGATCACGCCAGCGTGGTTTTTGCCGTGGCTTTCGGCCTGATCGTGGCGCGCGCGCCGGCCTTGTGGAGCATCCTTGCAACGGGGCTGGCGCTGGGGGTGGCGTGGTCGCGGGTCTATCTGGGGGTGCATTGGCCGCTGGACATGGCCGGCTCTTTCATCGTGGCGGGGGTGGCTGCGGGGGTTATGGCGGCCCTTATGCGCAGGGCGTGGATGCAGGGG
>JALWQC010000128.1 GCA_027080755.1 Paracoccaceae bacterium | reverse complement strand
ATATAGCGCCAGCGCCTTGCGGCCGGGGAAATCCGCCGCTCTGACCGGAGCGTGAAAGGTCACACGCACCCGCCCTTTGGTCGATCCGGCCAGCACCGCCAGCAGATGCGCGCCAAAGGGCATATCCCCCCACCAGCCGTAAAAATCGCGCGGCAGGCCGTCCTGCGGGAAATAGGTGACGGTCGCGGGCTGCACCCAGACATGGGCAATCATTTCCGGCGTGTGGAAAACGCTGAACAGGGTAGAGCGGAATTTGATCACCCGCAGGCCGTCGGTGCTGGTCCCCTCGGGGAAGAAACACAGCTGGTCGCCCCGTTTCAGGCGTTCCAGCAGCGCCAGCTGGTGGCGTTTGGCGTGGCTTTGGCGCCGCTCGATAAAAATCGTGCCGGTGATGCGGGCCAGAAAACCGATCACGGGCCAGTGGCGGACCTCGGCCTTGGCAACAAAGGAAATCCGCGCCGCCGCGCCCAGCGTGAAAATATCCTGCCAGGAGGTATGGTTAACCACCAGCGCCCCGCCGTGATCCATATGCCGCCCGCGCAATTCCAGCCGCATGCCGGTGGCAAACACCCCCGCACGGCACCATAGCTGCACGATCCGCGGCGTGACCTGCAAGGCCGGCAGCGCACGTTCCACCACATAAAAAACAAGGTAGAGCGGCAGTAAAACCCCCGTCACCAGCAGCAAAAACACCCCGCGCCACAACACCCGCGGCCATTGCAGCGGGTGCGGGGCGGGGATCGGGGCCTCGGGCTTGGCATTCCACTGGATCATGGCTGCGCCCGCCGTTCGTAAAGGGCGCGGTATTTGCCGGTCATCCGGTCGGTATCCATGATAAGGCACACGTCCAACGTATTGAAATCATGGTCGATATAGGCCCCTTCCCCGACAAAACCGCCAAGGCGCAGATAGGCCTTTATCAGGGGGGGGATCGCCTGTAGCGCCGCGCGCCGCTCGATCCGTTCGGGGGGCAGGGCCGCCATATCGACGCGGTTGTCCGGGCGTGCCACCACGCGCAGATCCTCCGGCGCCAGATGGTTTGCATGCAGATAGGACAGCGGTTGCGCCAGCGGCGCGGGGTCGGTCCCGTGGAAAGAGGCCACCCCGAACATCACCTGCACGTCGTGGCGGATCACATATTCCGCCAGCCCGTTCCACAACTGGTGCAAGCCCAGCCCGCCGCGAACCTCGGGCGCGATGCAGGAACGCCCCAGTTCCAGCGTTTCGCGGGGCAGGTTTTCCAGTTTCGACAGGTCATATTCCGCCGCCCCGTAAAACCCCGGTCCCTGCCGCGCCACCGACCCGCGCATCAGACGGTAAACCCCGACCACCGCTTCCAGCGGATCGCCGTCATGCGCCGTGTCCACCAGCAACAGATGGTCGAACCAGGGATCGAAACGGTCCATCTCGCGGCGGGCGGCATGTTCTTCGGGGCTGGCTGTGGCGCCCATTTCCTCGACGAACACACGATAGCGCAGGCGCTGCGCAGCGGCCACATCCTGTTCGGATTGCGCCAGACGGACCACAAAACGGGCGGCGTCGGTTGTCATGGAGTCAGGCCCTCGGCTGTTTTCATCCCGCGCAATCTAGGGCGTAGACCTGTAAACCACAAGCCGCCAGTTTGGCAGATTTTCGCCCCGGGCAGGCGCAGGGCCGCCGGAATAGTGGTTCTATTTCAAGGACCTGCAACGCACTCGGGGCGGAAATCTGCCAAACCCGAAGGGCGCGCCCCTCGCTTCATCTCAATGGCTCGGGCCGCTTGCAAAGGGGACCACCCTGTGCGGCGCGTCCCGAACCATTGATATTTCGCGAGGGACGCGCTGGCGGCTTGCGGTTCATAGGTC
>JALWQC010000127.1 GCA_027080755.1 Paracoccaceae bacterium | reverse complement strand
GTCTGACGGGCACGGCCCTGTTTTCGCTGGCCCTGCTGTCGGCCCTGCCGGTGCTGGCGCTGGCAGAGCGCACATTGGGCGGACAGACCGGTGACGTGCTGGGCAGCGTGCAGCAAATATCCGAGATCACCGCCCTGTCCGCCCTGCTGGCGCTGACATAAAAAACCGCGCCCGGGAAGGACCCCGGGCGCGGTTTTTACACATCCGTCGAAAAGATCAGGCCGCGGCGGCGCGACTTTCCAGAACCTCGTCGATTTTCTTTTGCGCGGCATCTTCCTGCCCGCCGTCCACGGCGGCCACCTCGCGTGTCAGCCGTTCAAGCGCCGCTTCATAGAGCTGGCGCTCGGAATAGGACTGCTCGCGCTGGTCGTCGCTGCGGTGCAGATCACGCACCACCTCGGCAATCATGATCAGATCGCCCGAGTTGATTTTCTGTTCGTATTCCTGCGCCCGACGCGACCACATGGCCCGCTTGACCCGCGCCCGCCCCTTCAGGGTGGCCATTGCCTTTTCCACGATCGCAGGACTGGACAGGGGGCGCATACCCACCGATTCCGCCTTGTCCGTCGGCACGCGCAGGGTCATCTTGTCCTTTTCAAAGGTAATGACGAACATTTCCAGCATGATACCGGCGATTTCCTGTTCCTCGATGGAAATAACCCGCCCTACGCCATGCGAGGGATATACCACATATTCATTCGGTCGAAACATTGCGTCAGTCTTGCCTTTGCTCATTTAGCGTCATCCTTTTCGTTCGGACAAAACCGGCCCCTGCTGTCCAAAGCACAGCACGTCCGCCGGTCTGTCATGCTGACGACTTTCGGAGTTCCGAAACAACCGGAATCCCATCGGAGCCGCCCGAGTTACCCCTATATAACATAAAAACCCCGCAAATTAAAGCGGTTGCGGCATTTTATACCGGATTTTATGAATATGGCCCGGGACTAGCTGCCCGTGCCCGGCTTTTCGCTGAAGTATTTTTCCAGCTTGCCTTCTTCGCCATCGCGTTCCTCGGCCTCCGGCAGGGGGTCCTTGGATTCGATGATAACCGGCCAGATTTCGGAATATTTGCGGTTGAATTCCACCCATTTTTCCGCGCCCGGCTCTGTGTCGGGGCGGATGGCATCGGCGGGGCATTCGGGTTCGCAAACGCCGCAGTCGATGCATTCGTCGGGGTGGATCACCAGCATGTTCTCGCCCTCGTAGAAACAATCCACGGGGCATACCTCTACGCAGTCGGTATATTTGCAGGCTATACAGGCGTCATTCACGATATAGGTCATCGGGGGAACCTTTTGTTTGATCCAGAATACAGGCCAGGCCTGCCAAATTCACACGCGGCTATTTAGAACGGCTGCGCGGCAGGTTCAAGGGCCCATTCGCCGCATCTGGTCCAGATCGCGGCGGTCTTTCTTGGTCGGGCGGCCCTTGCGGTCGTTATTTGCCACATCGGGCAGGGTTTGTGCAGGCGCAGGCGCCGGTGCCAGATCCTGATACAGCTGCTGCGCCTCGCTGGCCGGTCCGCGCCGGTTGCCCAGCGCCGCAATGCGGATGATACGGATGGTGCGGGCCTGCGGAAACACCAGCGCGTCCCCCACCCCGACCTTCGTGGCCGGCTTGCTGATTTTCTGATCGTTCAGGCGGACATGGCCGGCCGCTATCTGCCTGGCACATAGCGACCGTGTTTTGAAAAAGCGCGCCTGCCAGAGCCATTTGTCCAGCCGGATTTCCGCACGCTTTTGCGTCATTACTTGCCTTTGAGCGCCAACAGGGCAGCAAAGGGGTTGTCGGGGTCCACGGGTTTGTCCGCTTTCGGGGGACGGGCCGAGTATTTCTTGGCCTTGTCCTCGCG
>JALWQC010000126.1 GCA_027080755.1 Paracoccaceae bacterium | reverse complement strand
GTATGCCGCAGCGCAGCGTCAAGAAGCGGCGGCACGAAGTAATGCCGCACCTGTCAGTTTTGCCGGTAATTCCATCACTTTTGCCTGTGCGGTCCAGATAATGACGGTGCGTATCTGCCGGTCGGGATAGATTTGCGCCAGCGCCGCGCGGTATGCCCCCATCTGGCGCAGGATGGCCTCGGGGGTGGTTTCGGCGGTTTCGGGCAGCTCGCGGTGGGTTTTGAAATCTATGGCGACAACCTCGGTATCACGCAGGACCAGCCGGTCGATCCGCCCCAGAATCCGTTGCCCGCCCAGCGCGGCCACCGGCGCGGTTACCGGCACCTCTACCAGCGCGTCGGGGGTGAAAAACGGGCGGCAGTCGGGGGAATCGAGCACAGCGGCCACCTCGGGCAGCAAGTCCGTGTCCGGGGCCAGCTGGCGGGCCTTTTCGGGCCAGGTTTCACGCGGCAGGCCCGGCAGGATTTCCAGCAGACGATGCACCAGATTGCCCCGTTCCAGCGCGTCGGGGTCCGCGTCCGTCCCCGCCAGCGTATGCGCCCCGTCCAGATCCGAGGGCGACAAGGTCCGCCCCTTGCGGTCGGGCGCGGGCAAAGGCCGGCGCAGGTAATCGGGCAGCACGGTCTGCGGGGTTTCGTCGCGCCCTGCCGCGCCGTGGTCCTCGACCCAGTTTTGCGCCAGCACCAGCCGCTCCCCTTCCAGCCCCTCGGGGGGGGCTTCGGGCACGGCCCCGCAGGCCTGCATCGCTGCGGCGACCCGGCTGTACCAGCTTTCGCCCGAGGTATCCGGCGTGCCGGCCCCGCAGACAATCAACCAGTGTTCCGCCCGCGTCAGCGCCACATACAGCAGCCGGCGGGATTCTTCTTCGACCAGACGGCGGCGGGTATCTTCCATGTCTTTCAGGGCCGAGGCCATCGCGCCCGACGGTTTCCAGAAGGCCCGCCCCCCGGCTTCCAGCACCTCGGGGGCGTTGCGGGAGGCATCTTTTTTGCGCGTGTCGGGCAGAATGACAATCGGGGATTCCAGCCCTTTGGCCCCGTGGACGGTCATCACCCGCACCCGACGGCCGGCTGCATCCAGCTGGCGCTTTACCTCTACCTCTCCGCTAAGGATCCAGTCGAGGAAACCGGCGAGGGTCGGGGCCTCTATGGATTCGTATTGCAGGGACTGGTTTAGCAGTTCGTCGATGCCGTCCTCGGCCTCGGCCCCCAGACGGGACAAAAGCTTGCGCCGGCCGTCATGCACCACCAGAATCTGTTCCAGCAATTCGTAGGGACGCAGGAAATCGGCCCGCCCCAGCAGGCTGTCCAGTTCCGCAACCACCGCCGGCCAGTCCGCGCGCCGGCTGTGCAAGGACTGCCAGAGCGTCCCGCCCCGCCCGTGCGCAAGGCGGTAGAGGTCCCCCTCGGACAGGCCGAACAGGGGCGAGCGCAGCACCGCCGCAAGCGAGAGGTCATCCTCGGGGGTGGCAAGGAATTGCAGCAGCGCCAGCAGGTCCTTCACCGCCATTTCTTCCGCAATTTTCAGACGGTCGGCGCCGGCCACATCCACGCCCTGCGTTTTCAGTTCCTTGATAAGGGCATGAAACAGCGCGCTGCGGCTTTGCACCAGTATCAGGAAATCGCCCGCATGCACGGGGCGCGGATTTTCCCGCAGGGGCAGGATGGTGCCGGCCTGTATCATACCGGCCACCTGCGCGGCGATCGTGCGCGCCAGCTTCAGGTCCGGGTCGTCGGGGGGGACGGAATCGACCGGCAGATACCATTCCTGCGTCTCGGGGTCGGCCGGCTTTTCGATAAAGGGCCACAGCTCCACCCGTCCGGCCATATCCCAGACGGCCTTGTGGTCGATC
>JALWQC010000125.1 GCA_027080755.1 Paracoccaceae bacterium | reverse complement strand
GTCGAACATATCGACCCCGCGCTCCACCGCCCCGACAATATCGTCCGGCTTGCCCACCCCCATCAGATAGCGCGGCTTGTCCGCCGGCAGTTGCCCGGGCGCATAATCCAGCACCTTGAACATTTCCGCCTGCCCCTCGCCCACGGCCAGCCCGCCGATGGCATAGCCGTCAAAGCCGATGGATTTCAGTGCCTCGGCGCTTTGCTCGCGCAGCTCGGGGATGGTGCTGCCCTGCTGGATGCCGAACAGCGCGTGATCGGGGCGGTCGCCAAAGGCGGTTTTGGAACGCTCCGCCCACCTCATGGAGCGGCGCATGGAATCGCGCACGGTTTCCTCGCTGGCCGGATAGGGCGTGCATTCGTCAAAACACATCACAATATCCGAGCCAAGCATCCGCTGGATCTCCATCGAGCGTTCCGGCGTCAGATTGTGTTCCGAGCCGTCCACATGGGATTTGAACTTCACCCCCTCTTCGCTCAGCTTGTTCAGGCCCGACAGGCTCATCACCTGAAACCCGCCCGAATCCGTCAGGATCGGCTTGTCCCAGTTCATGAACTTGTGCAGCCCGCCCAGCCGTTCCATCCGCTCCGCCCCCGGGCGCAGCATCAGATGATAGGTGTTGCCCAGCAGAATATCGGCCCCTGTGGCGGCGACGTTTTCCGGCAGCATCCCCTTGACCGTCGCGGCGGTGCCAACGGGCATAAAGGCCGGCGTGCGGATATCCCCGCGCGGGGTGTGCAGGGTTCCGGTGCGGGCCTTGCCGTCGGTGGCGGCGATATCGAAGGATATATTTTTCACGGTCTTTTCCTGATTTTCCAGCATATCCGCGTTTGACCCCAAAATTGGCGCGGATACAAGAGGGGCTGCATCTGGACGGACGCCTTTTTATACCCTATATGTTTTGTCAAGAATTCCGAAAGGGTAGAAAAATGAACGCAGAAACCGAAATGCCGATGGAAGGCGCCCCGCTGATCAAGCCGTCAAGCACGGATCATCCGCTCTATGAACCTATTGTCGAGGCCTGCCGCACCGTCCACGATCCGGAAATTCCGGTGAATATCTTTGACCTCGGGCTGATCTACACGATCGATATCTCGGACGAGGGGGACGTGAATATCGCCATGTCCCTGACCGCTCCGGGCTGTCCGGTGGCCGGCGAAATGCCCGGCTGGGTGGCCGAGGCTATCCTGCCGATCCCGGGCGTCAAGACCGCCAATGTGGAACTGGTCTGGGAACCGCAATGGGGCATGGACATGATGTCCGACGAGGCGCGCCTCGAACTGGGGTTCATGTAAATGTTCGGCATTCCGGGCAAGGCAGCGGTGACCATCACCGACAAGGCGGCGCAGCAGATCGCAAAGCTGATGGCCGACAAGGATTCGCAAGGCCTGCGGATCGGCCTGAAAAAGGGCGGCTGCGCGGGCATGGAATACACCATGGAATATGTCGATACCATCGACCCCGCCGACGAGGTGGTGGAACACAACGGCGCGCGGGTCCTGATCGCCCCGATGGCGCAAATGTTCCTGTTCGGCACGGAAATCGACTATAAAACCTCGCTTCTGGAAAGCGGTTTCGAATTCAGAAACCCCAATGTCACCGAAGCCTGCGGCTGCGGGGAATCGATCAAGTTCGACGGTATGTGATGGCTGTCAGCGACGCGGATATTGCCTTTGTGCAGGACCTGTTCGCGCCGCTGGGCGATATTACCACGCGCAAGATGATGGGCGGGCTGTCGATCTATTGTCGGGGGCGGATTTTTGCCATGCTCTCCGGTGCCGGACGGCTCTATCTGAAATCCAAAGGCGATTTTGATCGCGAACTGGCCGCCGCGGGGGGCGAGTTGTTCACCTATAACGC
>JALWQC010000124.1 GCA_027080755.1 Paracoccaceae bacterium | reverse complement strand
AAGCAGAAGCAGGCGCGCACAACACGGGCGTCGTCCCCCTCGGCAAAGACAATGCGCGCCTGCTTCTGCTTGGCCCGCGCATAGAGCGAGCGCAAGATAGAGGCCGTCGGGTCCAGCCGTTCCTTCAGCGTTTCGACATAGGCCTCCATATCGATAATCGGCCGCCGCGCCACGCCGGTATCCATCCCCGCCTTGGCCACAGCCGGCGGAATCACATAGATCAGGCGCGGATCGAAGGGCGTGGGGATGATGTAATCGCGCCCGAAGGTCAGCTTGGTGCCATAGGCCAGCGCCACTTCGTCCGGGACATCCTCGCGCGCAAGGGCGGCCAGGGCCTCGGCACAGGCGATTTTCATTTCGTCGTTGATGGCACGGGCATGGATATCCAGCGCCCCGCGGAACAGATAGGGAAAGCCCAGCACGTTGTTGACCTGATTGGGATAATCCGAGCGCCCCGTGGCCACAATCGCGTCGGGCCGTACGGCGTGGGCCTCTTCCGGGGTGATTTCCGGATCGGGGTTGGCCATGGCGAAAATCACCGGATCCGGCGCCATGCTTTTGACCATTTCCGCCGTAACCGCCCCCTTGGCCGAAACCCCGAGGAAGACATCCGCCCCCTCCATCGCCTCTTCCAGCGTGCGCAGGTCCGTGTTGACGGCATGGGCCGATTTCCACTGGTTCATGCCCTCGGTCCGGCCCTGATAGATCACGCCCTTGGTGTCACAAACGATACAGTTGTCATGCTTGGCGCCCATGGATTTCAGCAGCTCTATACAGGCAATACCGGCCGCACCGGCCCCGTTCAGCACAATCCTGCAATCGCCGATTTTCTTGCCGGAAATATGCAGCGCATTGATCAGCCCCGCCGCACAGATCACCGCCGTGCCGTGCTGGTCGTCATGGAAAACCGGAATATCCATCATTTCCTTCAGACGCTGTTCAATGATGAAGCATTCGGGGGCTTTGATGTCCTCCAGATTAATCCCGCCAAAGCTGGGACCCATGATGGAAACCGCGTTGATGATGGCCTCGGGGTCTTCTGTGTCCAGCTCGATATCTATGGCATTCACGTCGGCAAAGCGTTTGAACAGGACGGCCTTGCCCTCCATCACCGGTTTGGAGGCCAGCGCGCCAAGATTGCCCATGCCCAGAATGGCCGAGCCATTGGAAATCACCGCCACCAGATTGCCCTTGGAGGTGTATTCATACGCCAGCGCCGGATTTTCCGCGATGGCCTCTACCGGGGCGGCAACACCGGGGGAATAGGCCAGCGACAGATCGCGTTGCGTCGCCATCGGAGTAGAGGCGATAATCTCCACCTTTCCGGGGGTCGGCTCGCGGTGGTAGGCAAGGGCTTCTTCGTCGGTAACTTTGGTATTATCGGCCATGTATTCGGTTTCCTCTCAGATCAGGCGCGAAGTTTACGCCGCGTGTCCAGAGACCACAACCACCTGCAAAACATCGGACGGGGGTTTTTGGCGGGATTTCGGGGAAAAGGGGGCTGTTAACCGGATATCAACCATTTTGAAACGGTGGGTTTTTGTTGTTTTTCCGCCTGTTACCGGTATTTCAACTGTTCCACTAAACCGGTTTAGTGGATATGTCGTGCCACAAAAAAGGGCGCCCCGCAGCGCCCCCTTTCCGACCACGGAAAACGCCCCTCATCCGCCGCCGATCAGAATACCGGCCGCCAGCACCAGCGCCCCGCCCAGCACAACCTGAAAAATCGCGCGAGAAAAAGGTGTCTCCATATATTTCTTCTGGATCCAGGCAATCGCCCACAGTTCGAAAAACACAACGATGAAAGCGATTGTCGTCGCCGTCCAGAAATCGGAAATCAGATAGGGCAGCGCATGCCCC
>JALWQC010000123.1:809-7657 GCA_027080755.1 Paracoccaceae bacterium | reverse complement strand
TTTCCGCACTGCCCCGCTGGCGCAAAACCTGCCGGTTCTGCTGGCCCTGACCGGCATCTGGCATATCGATATCTGCAACTATTGCACCCGCGCGATCCAGCCCTACGACCAGCACTTGCGCCGCCTGCCGTCCTATCTGCAACAGCTGGACATGGAAAGTAACGGCAAGGGCGTCGATCTGGAGGGCAAACCGCTGCAACGCCCCTCGGGGCCGGTGGTCTGGGGGGCTGTGGGCAGCAACGGGCAGCACGCGTTTTTCCAGCTGCTGCATCAGGGCAGCCAGATCGTCCCCTGTGAATTCCTGATCGCGGCCGAGGGGCACGAGCCCGACCTGAAAGACATGCACGACCTGCTGGTCGCCAACTGTCTGGCCCAGACCAAGGCCCTGATGCTGGGCCGTCCGGCCGCCGAGACCCCGACCCCGCAAAAGGCCTTTCCGGGCAACCGCCCGTCCATCACGCTGGCCTACCGCAAGCTGACCCCGCGCACGCTGGGGCGGATCGTGGCGCTTTATGAACACCGCGTGTTTGTGGAGGGCGTGATCTGGAACATCAACAGCTTCGACCAGTTCGGCGTAGAGCTGGGTAAGGTGCTGGCGCTGGACATGCTGCCCAAGGTCACCGGCGCGGCCGACACCACCGCCGAGGATGATTCCACCCGCGCCCTGCTGGTACATCTGCAATCGGCGCGGGATTAGGGGCGGGTCAGGACGCGGGGCTAATGCCCGCTGCCCATCCGGCCCAGTTTCACGTCGTAATCCACGGCCACGCGGTAATCGGGATCGTCGTCCATATCCACCATCAACTGGCCCGCGTTGCTTAGCAGCCGGTGGCAGTCGCGCGTCAGGTGGCGCAGCTGCAGGCGCTTGCCGGCGGCCTGGTATTTCTCGGCCACGGCCTCTATCGCCTGCAGGCCGGAATGGTCCACGATGCGGCTGTCCATAAAGTCCAGAATAACCAGATCCGGGTCGGTTTCGGGATGGAACAGATCCACGAATTTCGTAGCCGAGCCGAAAAACAGCGGCCCCTCGATTTCATAGACCAGCGCGCCCTCTTCGCTGGTGGATTTGCGCGGCAGGGCCTGAATCCGCGAGGCCGCGTTCCACGCATACACCAGCGCCGAGACAATCACCCCGACCACCACGGCAATCGCCAGATTTTCCGCCACCGTCACCGCCGTCACCAGCAGGATCACCAGCGCATCCGATTTCGGCACACGCCGCAGGATAACGATGCTCTGCCAGGCAAAGGTGCCGATCACGACCATGAACATCACCCCGACCAGCGCCGCCAGCGGGATCTGCTCGATGATGCCGCTGGCATAGAGGATGAACAGCAGCAGGAAAATCGCCGCCGAAATCCCCGAAAGCCGTGTGCGGCCACCGGATTTGACGTTGATCATCGACTGCCCGATCATCGCACAGCCCCCCATGCCACCGAAAAATCCGGTCACGATATTGGCCACACCCTGCGCCGCACATTCCTGCGAGGCCCCGCCCCGCTGGCCTGTCATGGTCCCGACCAGGTTCAGGGTCAGCAGGCTCTCGATCAGGCCGATGGCGGCCAGAATCAGCGCATAGGGGAAAATGATACGCAGGGTTTCCCATGTAAACGGCACCTGCGGGATGGCAAACGTCGGCAACCCCCCGTCAATAGAGGCCATATCCCCCACATTCGGCACCGGCAGATTGAACACGATCACCACCACCGAAACGATCCCGATGGCCGCCAGCGGCGCCGGCACAAACCGCGTGACCTTCGGCGTCAGATAAATCAGCGCCATCGTCGCGACGACCAGCGCCAGCGTCATCCACAGCATCGGGCCGCTCATCCAGACTTTGTCGCCGTTTTCGCCGGCGATCTTGAACTGCTCCAGCTGCGCCATGAAAATCACGATCGCCAGCCCGTTGACAAAGCCCAGCATCACCGGATGCGGCACCATGCGGATAAATTTCCCCAGCCGGAAAATCCCCGCCAGCAATTGCAGGATCCCCATCAGGACAACGGTTGCGAACAGATACTGGATCCCGTGATCCGCCACCAGCGCCACCATGACCACGGCCAAAGCCCCCGTCGCGCCGGAAATCATCCCCGGACGTCCGCCGAAAAGCGCCGTTATCAGCCCCACCATAAAGGCCGCATACAGCCCCACCAGCGGCGGCACATCGGCAACAAAGGCAAAGGCGACCGCCTCGGGCACAAGGGCAAGGGCAACGGTCAGGCCGGAAAGGACCTCTATGCGGGCCTGTCCGATGGTCAGGCCGGAAAACGGGTTCCCCCCGTCGCCGGGACGGATACGTTTGGCAAAATCGGCAAGGGTCGTTGGGCGTGTCACAGGATAATCCGGTTCTTTTCTGAAGATTGAAAAACCGCCAATACAGCACCCGCGCCCAAAATAAAAGGGGTCAGCCGGCGATTGCCTTGCGGCGCATCACCTCGGCACGCATCCGCATCAGCTGGTTCATCAGGAGCCGCTGGCGTTGCTGCGGCAGAACCTCGGTTGATCCAAGCTGCTGCAGGCGGGCATACAGGTAGAAACCGTCGGAATCCAGCAACAGCTCGCGGATCTTCCGGCGCCGCCATTCCACCGCCGCCTTATGCAGCCCTGCCAAAACCGGATCGTCCATGAGTTCCGCCAGCAGCGGGCGCGAAAGCGGGGCAATGCGCGCGATAGAGGTATCCTCCACCGCGTTGAAATTCCGGTCAATCCAATAGGCAAGGTCGATCGGCTCGTCCGCGTGGTTGGGCCGCCCGCGCAGCCGTTTGACCAGAAAGTTTTCAACCGAGCCGAGGGCATAGTGGTTGATCTGTGCCATCCCGTACTGGTTGGCAAATGTCGGCACCAGCGTCGCCCCGCCCGGCACCTTCGTCGGCAACGGGTTGTTGGAGCCGTCAACCCAAACCGCCCGCGCCTCTTTCCCCGTGCGCGGATCTTTGGGGCGGTGGACGCCCAGTTTGCGATAGGTGCCGTCGTTGCGATAAAGGCTTTTGAACTGGATCGCGCGCCAGGGCCACAGCATCCCCTCGGGGGCGCAGGTGGTGAACTGTTCCAGCACGGGGCGATCCTCGAAAGCCACGCGGCCGGCATTTCCGAACATCCGCCAGGCCAGCGCAAACCCCGTTGCCGCAGGCGCGTGGGCAAACAGATCCGCCAGCCGGCCCTGCCCGACCTTGATGTTCAGGAATTCGTCCACATCCGTGCCGTAAATCCAGTCCGCCTGCTGCACCAGCGGATGCCGCCCCGCATCCGAAAGCGCCTGCCACTGCACGGTTTTCCGGCCCTTGGGACGGTTGGGCACATGCACCACATGCCCCATTTCGGCCAGCCGGTCCAGCATGGCATCCGTGCCGTCGCTGCAATCGTTGGAATAGACCAGAAAATCCGTAAACCCGATCGCCTTGTGATGGGCCAGCCATTCCAGAATGAACGGCCCCTCGTCGCGCATGGTTGTAACGATCAGCGCGCGTTGCCTTTCCCCGGACATGTTTTCCCCTTCTGCCTGCGTTCGGGGCAGCATACAGAAACATTCCCCCCCCTCCAATAGGCCGGCTTGCTGTTTATGGGCTTTGGCGCTACATCTGGGACGGGAAGACGTGTTTTATCCCCTTGTGCAGCCTGACCATGAAACTTTTCCACCATTTTTCCGCCAGCAGCCTGCCATCGGGCGATCAGGGGGCACCGCTGGTTCTGGATGTGGTGCAAGGCCCCGAAGGCACGCGGGTTTTCTGCGCCAACAATGATTCCGCAGTGCTGGGGGCGGATGCCGCAGGCGGGCTGGTGTTTCAGGACTCCCCGCCCGAAAACACCGTTCCCGGGGGCTATTACATAGACCTGCCGCCGCAGGAAACGGTCCTGCTAAACGGCATCCCCCTGCCCGCCAACCCGCGCAACACCAGCCTGTTTGCCGGACTGAACACCCTGTTTGCCATCGCTTACGACCCCGACCCGCAGGATATCGCCGACTGGCTGACCTTCAACCTTGCCCATAGCGGCGCCGAGGCCGTGCTGCTTGTCCGCCGTCTGCCCGAAAACGGCGGCAAGGGGCAGCGCACGAAGGCGATCAGACAGGCCGCGATGAAGGCCGGGGGGCTGAAACGCTTTGTCCTGCTGGATTACGACATCCCCCTTGGCAAGGCCGGTGAAATCCCCGAGGACGAACGCCTGCTGGTCCCCGGCGCCCCGGGCAAGGCGCTGCTGGAACGGCCGGCGCCGGATATCTGGCGTGCGCCGCTGGGGCAGCTCGGGATCTATGCGGCGGTGCGCTGGCGCTTTCTGGCCACGGCGCGGGCGGTGCTGCATTGCCGGATTTCCGATCTGTTCATGCCCGGCACCGATATTTTCGACCGTGCCGCCGCCAGCAAAAGCTTCATCAAACAGACCGCGCGCTTTGCCTACCCGTGGAAGATCCGCAAACCGGGCAAGGCACGCCTCGACGATCACAGCTGCCAGCGTTTCGACAGCACCGACGGCGGCAGCATCTGGTGCGCCCGCCCGGGTCTGGGCGGCCACTGGCGCCCCTTCCGCGCCTGCGCCAAACCACCCGAGCCGCAAGGCTCCGCCGCCGATATCTGGCGCTGCATGGCCGTGGCGCACAAGGGGCTGAAGGTGGCGGAAATGGTGCCGAAATCCAGTCTGGTAGAGGCCCCCGCCCTTGTCGCCGCGATCACGCAAACGCTGGGCCGCGCCCCCGAACTGCCGCCCGAACACACCCCGCAAAGCACGCCGCTGAAAAACGACCGTGTGCTGGCCGTCACCACGATGAAGGACGAAGGCCCCTTTATTCTGGAATGGCTGGCCTATCACCGCTCTATCGGGGTGACGGATTTTCTGGTCTATACCAATGATTGCAGCGACGGCACCGACGATATGTTCGACCTGCTGCAACGCAAAGGCTATGTGGAACACCGCCAGAACCCCTATCGCGAGGTCGGCCTGAAGCCCCAGCACGCCGCCTATCACAACGCCTCGGAAAGCGAACTGGCGGCCAGGGCGGACTGGATTGTCTGCATGGATGTGGACGAATTCATCAACATCCACGTCGGGGACGGCACCCTGCCCGCCCTGTTTCGCGCCATCGGCGGGGCGACGATGATCTCGCTGACGTGGCGGCTGTTCGGCAACGGGGATATCGTCGGTTTCAAGGACGATTTCATCACCGCACAGTTGTGCCGCGCCGCGCCCGAGTTCATCCGCAAGCCGCATCAGGCCTGGGGCTTCAAAACCATGTTCCGCCCGCTTGGCCATTACAAGAAATTCGGCGTCCACCGCCCCAAGGGGTTACGCCCCGAGGCCGTCGATCACGTCAAATGGGTCAACAGCAACGGCCACCCGATGCCGGCGAAACTGCTGCGCAACGGCTGGCGCAGCTCGGCCGGGAACTGGGGCTACGGGCTGGTGACGCTGAACCATTACGCGCTGCGCTCGGCCGAAAGTTTCCTTGTGAAACGGTTTCGCGGGCGGGTGAACCATGTGGATCGTGACCAGGGCATGCACTACTGGTTCCGCATGAATACCAACGCGACCGAGGACCGCTCGATCCTGGACAAACTGCCCCGCGCAAGGGCCGAATTCGACCGCATGATGGCCGACCCCGAGATCCGCGCCATGCACAACCACTGTGTCGCCGCCCACCGTGCCCGCATCGACAGCCTGCTGGAAAACGCGGAATACAAGGCCCTGTTCGACGAAATCACCAGCCCGCGCATGCAGGCGCTTTCAAAACGGCTGCACTATTTCGGCTCGCAAACCTTCATGGACGGCCCCGACTCCGTCCCCGAAGGATTCGAGTCCAGAACCCCCGCCTGGGAGGACCAGCCGCCCGAGCATCCGCGCGCCCCGGAACCGCCGGCGAAACCGGTGTTTTAGGGTCAGGCCGCCCGCGGCGCGCCTGTTCTGCAATATTGCAAAACGATATCGGGATTACAAAGGATTGTGGTGCCGCTGAGAGGACTCGAACCTCCGACCCCATCATTACGAATGACGTGCTCTACCAGCTGAGCTACAGCGGCGACGGGGGCCTTTTAGGGAATGCCCGCGCCCTTGGCAAGCGGTTAAGTCGCCTTGTCCGCTTCTGTCGCATCCAGATCCAGAATTTCCACGTCCTCGCCGTCTTCGGGTGGCTCTTCGGTCAGGACTTCGGCCGGTTCGGGCTCCGGTTCCGGCTCGGCGCCAATGATCAGGGGCAGGACCGCATCCATCGGGGTGTCGGATTCGGGGCGCGGGGGCTCTTTCCATTCCAGCGTGTCGAAGGCCTTGCAGTTTTCGCAGGTCGGGTGCCATTCCGTATGCGCATGCCCGCAGTTGGAACAGACCCACTGTTCGCCGCGGCTGGCGTTAAGCGCCTTGGCCAGATAGGCCCGCACAACCGAATCGGGCGCGCCGGATCCCTTTTCGATCGCCGCCATCAGCGCCAGCGAACGGGTGGTGGGGTGGACCTCGGCCAGATCACCAAGGGCGCGGCGGGCTTCGGGGAAATCCCCCTCGGCCAGGGCCAGTTAGGCCAGCAGCATCCGCGTTTCGGGGTGCTCCGGGTGCATGCGCACCAGCGGGGCAAAACGTTTGCGCCGCGCCTCGGGCGTTTCGTCAGGCACAATCGCCCCGAAGGCGGTGGCGATATCGGG
The DNA here is from genome assembly GCA_027080755.1 of Paracoccaceae bacterium. Taxonomy (GTDB): domain Bacteria; phylum Pseudomonadota; class Alphaproteobacteria; order Rhodobacterales; family Rhodobacteraceae; genus NORP23. The sequence continues at coordinate 1,037 of JALWQC010000123.1, read as the reverse complement.
GTGGGGCATTTCCTGCCACGCCGCTTTCAGGATTTTCGTTGCCGCGCGCTGGTGTCCGGCCTCTGCCTGCAGGCGGGCGGCCAGAACGGCGGCGGGAACCAGCGTCGGAGACAGCTTGTTGGCCTGCACCGCCAGCTCGCGCGCCTTGTCTGTCTCGCCGTTTTCCAGCGCCGTGCGGGCATCGGCCAGCAGCAGCACCGCGTCGCGGCGTTTCACCACATCTTTGGG
>JALWQC010000123.1:0-799 GCA_027080755.1 Paracoccaceae bacterium | reverse complement strand
ACCTTGGCCCGCTGTTTTGCCAGCAGGGTCCGGCGCGCCCCGTCCCAGTCGGATTTTTCCGATTGCAGCGCGAACAACGTGTCCAGCGTGCCCTTGTGGCGCGGCCGCAGGGCAAAGGCCTTTTCCGCCAGTTTCAGCGCGGTTTCGGTGTCGCCCTCGGCCAGTTTCTGTTTCAGGATGCCCTGCACGCCGACAAAACGGGTGCGATCATCCTGCAGCAGTTCCTTGTAATGCACCAGCGCCTTGGAGTGGTCGCCGGCCATCTCGCTGGCCTGTGCGGAAATCAGGCGCGTCAGTTCGGGGCGCTTCAGCAGACGTTCGGCTTTGGCGGCCTTGGCCTCGGCGGTGGCACCCTCGCCGGCGGCCAGCGCGATCATGCTTTCGGCCAGCGCGTCATACCCCTTGCGTTCGCGTTTGCGGCCCCAGAAACGGGTCAGCGCGGTTTCATCCCCGCTGGCAAAGCGCAGCACCGCCACCAGCAATCCGGCCAGTTTCAGCAGCAGCCAGAACCCCAGCAGCACCAGCACCACCACAACCACGAAAGAGATCGGCGTGAAGGTGATTTCCTTGCCGCCAAATGCCAGCGAGACCCCGCCCGGCGTTTCCATCACAAAGGACAGGCCGAAGGACAAGGCAATTGCCAGAGCGATAAAAATTGCGACTTTTACAAGCGACCAGAGCATAGCGCCCTCCGTTATTCAGATTGAAGCGCGCCGGCCAGCGCGGCAAATGCGGTTTCGGCCTTCTGGCGTTTTTCGGCGCGGTCGATCCAGTCGGCCATCGCTGCGCGGGCGGCATC
>JALWQC010000122.1 GCA_027080755.1 Paracoccaceae bacterium | reverse complement strand
GACACGGTTCATCCCGGTTTCGTATTTCTGGATCTGCTGGAATTTGATGCCGACGATTTCGCCAAGCTGCTGCTGGGTCATACCCACCATCCAGCGGCGGTGACGGATGCGTTTGCCAACGTGGACGTCTACGGGATGTTTCATGTTTTTACTCCGGTTTTTATGTGCTTTGCCTATAGTATATGCAAGAACCGTGCCAAAAGTCGGGGTTTAGGAAATATTAGGCATAATAATATGGATAAAATGTTTAATATGTTGAAAGCAAAGGGAATAAAAAGTGAAAAATGTATAACAAATTTATTCTGTCTTGACGAGGCTTGTCACGCAATGGTGGATTAACCGTAATACACTCGCCTTGTGTTGCAAAATGCAAACCACAATCGGAGGTGGTTTGCATTTTGCAATTATCGGGTGTCAGCCTTCCATGGCTTTCGCCTCGCGTTTGCGCTCGTGCGGGTCAAGGTGGCGTTTGCGCAGACGGATGTGGTGGGGGGTGACCTCTACCAGTTCGTCGTTGTCGATATAGGCGATCGCCTCTTCCAGCGACATGCGCACGGGGGTTGTCAGGGTTACGGCATCGTCCTTGCCGCTGGCGCGCACGTTGGACAGTTTCTTGCCCTTCAGCGGGTTGACCTCCAGATCGTTCCCGCGCGAATGTTCGCCGATGATCATCCCCTGATAGACCTGTTCCTGCGGCCCGATGAAGAACTTGCCGCGATCTTCGAGGTTGAAGATGGCATAGGGCACCGAAGAGCCGGTTTCCATGGAAATCAGAACCCCGGCGCGGCGCCCCTCGATCGGGCCTTTGTAGGGGGCCCAGTCGTGGAAAATACGGTTGATAACACCGGTGCCGCGTGTGTCGGTCAGGAATTCCCCGTGATAGCCGATCAACCCGCGCGAGGGCACATGCGCCACAATGCGGGTTTTGCCGACGCCGCCCGGGCGCATTTCCACCAGCTCGCCCTTGCGCTGGGTCAGCTTTTCGATCACGGCGCCGGAATATTCGTCATCCACATCCACGGTGACTTCCTCGATCGGCTCGTGGCGCACGCCGTCGATGTCGCGGAACAGCACCTGCGGACGCGAGATCGACAGCTCGAACCCTTCGCGGCGCATGTTTTCGATCAGGACACCCATTTGCAATTCGCCGCGGCCGTGGACCTCGAAGGCCTCGCCGCCGGGGGTGTCGTTGACGCGGATGGCAACGTTGGATTCGGCCTCTTTCAGCAGACGGTCGCGGATGACGCGGCTTTGCACCTTGTCCCCGTCCCGACCGGCCAGCGGCGAGGTGTTGATGCCGAAGGTCACGGTAATGGTGGGCGGATCGATGGGCTGCGCGGGGATGGCCTCGGTCACCTCCTTGTCGCAGAGCGTATCGGCCACGGTGGCGGTTTTCATACCGGCGATGGCGACGATATCGCCGGCCTCGCCCGCATCGATCGGGGACTGGTCCAGCCCGCGATAGGCCAGAACCTTGGTCACGCGGAAGTTTTCAATCAACTCGCCGTCACGGTTGATGGCCTTGATGTTGTCGCCGGCCTTGACGACACCGGATTCGACGCGGCCGGTCAGCAGGCGGCCCAGAAAGGCGTCGCCGCCAAGGGTGGTGGCCAGCATGCGGAAGGGTTCGTCGCGGTGTGCGATCTGTGCGGGGGCGGGGACGTGTTCGATGATCAGTTCCATCATCGCGTTCAGATCCTTGCGCGGCCCGTCCAGTTCCGCATCGGCCCAGCCGGAACGCCCCGAGGCATAAAGCACCGGAAAGTCGAGCTGGTCATCATCGGCCCCGAGGTTGGCGAACATGTCGAAGACCTCGTCCAGCGCGCGGTCAGGCTCGGCGTCGTGCTTGTCCACCTTGTTCAGCACCA
>JALWQC010000121.1 GCA_027080755.1 Paracoccaceae bacterium | reverse complement strand
TCGCGGGACGGGATGCAGCCAGCGCAATCAGGGCGATGGCGATCAGCGGGATCAGCCACATGCCGGAACCACCCATAGAGCCGGCCGGCTCTTCCACCATTACGGGGGCGGCGGGGGCGACATAGGCCACGGTGCCGGCGATGGCGTTGGATGCGAAAGCAACAGCTGCGGCTGTCAGTGCGAAAAGTTTCATTTGGAAACCTCCAATAGATCGTTAAAATTCACCGGGTTAATACCCGACATGCAAACAGGTTTTTTCTAGTGGTTCGCAGAATCACTTGCAAGCAATCACACACCGGCCGGAAAATCTTTGCCGTTTGTGGCAAAAAGGCAACACAATATGTGCTGCCTTTTACAATTGCCCATTCGATAGCCCACCAGATCTAGATCAGCAGAACCTGCGTTCCGACCTTCGTCAGATCGAACAGCTCCGCAATATCCTCGTTATACAGGCCAATACACCCGTTAGAGGACTGCCGCCCGATCTTGCGCGTGTCATTGGTGCCGTGGATCCGGTAATACTGCCAGCTAAGATACAGTGCATGGGTGCCCAGCGGGTTTTCCGGCCCCGGGCCGATATAGTCGGGGTATTCCGGGTTGCGGATTTTCATCGACGGCGTGGGGCGCCAGTCGGGGCCGACACGTTTGCGCACGATAGTGGTGCGGCCAAGGCGGGTCATTTCCTTGGTCAGGGGAACGCTGGTCGGATAGATCTTGTGGGTTTTCCCGTCCTCGGACCAGAAATTCAGATAGCGCGCCTTGGTATCCACCAGAATGGCGCCCTTGCGCAGGTTGCTGAAATAGCCCTTCCAGTCATGGGCGACATAGCTGTTGATGCGGATATCAACGGTTCCGGCAGTTTCAGGCGTATCCTCGGCCCGCAGAATGGTAGGCGCAGCAAGCCCGAGCGCGGTTGCGCCAGCGGCAAACTGGCGACGGGACAAAATCGGCTTATCGGTCTTCTTCATGGAGTGATTCCTAACTTTCGGTTTGGCCGAACAATATTTTAACCTGTATATGATGGCAATTCACAACTTGTTCAAGAATCCGCTCGGCAAAAAACTGCCATTTGAAACCTGGGCGGATAAGATGTAGACAGATTCGAAATTCATTACTGGAGTCCCCGATGTTCCGTTCAATTGCCCTGTTGCTTGTTACCCTGTTCACCGTTTCCGCCTGTGCCGTGGCTGTCAATACCTCGGGCATATACGAGGGGCATGCGGAATCCGGCCGGATTTCCGCCTTTAGCAGCGACGCCATCCGCCTGCGGCATCTGGACAGTGTGAACGCCCTGCGCGTTGAAAAGGGGCTGCAGCCCCTGCGGTTGTCGGCGGAACTGAATGCTGCGGCGGACACACATGCCCGCGACATGAAGGAACAGCAGCGGGCGTGGGATTTCGGTTCGGACCGCTCCTCGCCGCAAACGCGGGCGGAAAGGGCCGGATATACCGGCATCGTCACCGGTGAAAACGTGGCCGAGACATATAAAGGGGAATTCTATGTCCTGCAGGCCTGGCTGGAAAACCCGATGGCCCGACAAGATATCCTGAACCCCGAGGCAACCGATCTGGGCTTTGGCTGGTATCAGGAAAGCAACGGCAAACTGTGGTGGGTCGAGGTTATCGGCAAATCCGAAGCCCCGATGGTTACGGCACAACAATAACCGGCGTTCCCAGCGGGACCATCGACCAGATTTCCTCTATTTCACGATCCGAGACGGCGATGCACCCCGCTGTCCAGTCCTGCTTGAACCGGTCGCGCGGATTGGTCGGGCCGCCGTGGATGAAAATATCCCCGCCCGGATTAACGCCAAGGGCCGCCGCCTGCGCGATATCCCCGGCATTGGGGTAGGACAGGCCCAGACTCAG
>JALWQC010000120.1 GCA_027080755.1 Paracoccaceae bacterium | reverse complement strand
ATATCGGGGTTATGGGGGTGGAACTGTTCGTCACCCCCGCCGGTCTGATCGTCAACGAAATCGCGCCGCGGGTGCATAATTCGGGACATTGGACCCAGAACGGCTGCGTGATCGACCAGTTTGAACAGCACATCCGCGCCATTGCCGGCTGGCCGCTGGGCGATGCAACGCGCCATTCCGATGTGGTCATGACCAACCTGATCGGCGACGACGTCCTGCACTATCTGGAGGTCACCTCGGACGGGCTGCATTTATACGGCAAGGCGGAAATCAAGCCCGGGCGCAAGATGGGGCATATCAACCGGATCAGCCCCGGGGCGTAGACCTGCAACCCACGCACAGCCAGCGGATTCCTCGCGAAATAGCAATGGATTGGGATACGCTGCACAGGGTAGCCCCTTTGCAAGCGGCACAAGCCATTGCAATGAAGCGAGGAACCCGCCCTTCGGGGCAGGCGGATTTCCGCCCTGACTGCGTTGCAAGACCTTGAAATAGAACCACTATTCCTGCGGCCCTGCGCCTGGTCAGCACGAAAATCTGCCTGCCTGGCAGCGCGTGGGTTACAGGTCTACGCCCAAAACGTAAAAACGCCCCGCAAAGGGGGCGTTTTGCAATATTGTCGGGGCGGATCAGCCGTAAACGGATTCCTTGCCGAATTTCTTGGTCAGCATATAGTAAATCACCGCGCGGTATTTGTTGCGGTTGGATTTGCCATAGGTTTCGATCGCCTCGTCAATGGCGGCGCGCAGCTCGGGACCGTCGGACAGGCCCAGCTTTTTGATCAGGAAATTGTTTTTCACGGTTTCCAGCTCGGACTCCTGCGAGCCGGCAACGGTAGAGGCGTCCGCATTATAGATCGAGGGACCGCAACCGATGGTCACCTTGGTCAGCAGATCCATATCCGGCTCCATACCGCATTTTTCTTTCAGATCTTTCGCATATTGCGCAATCAGATCATCACGTTTACCCATAGTTTCGCTCCTTTAATTGGGGGCGGATTGCCCCTGAAAATATTCACACCGTTAAAGGTAAGTCACAATTAACCATTACGCAACATTTTGTGTGAAATTGACGGATTCGCGGGAAAAACCGCAAGAATCCGCCTAAAAACCCTGCACTTTTCCCCGAACGCTACAGGCACAAAAAAAACGGAGGGCCGAAGCCCCCCGTTTCCTGAACATATGCCGGTATGATTTACATCATGCCGCCCATGCCGCCCATGCCGCCCATATCGGGCATTGCCGGTGCAGCGCCGGCTTTTTCCGGCTTGTCGGCGATCATGGCTTCGGTGGTGATCAGAAGGCCGGCGATGGAGCCTGCGTCCTGAAGCGCGGTGCGCGTTACCTTGGCCGGATCGATCACGCCGAAGTCGAACATGTTGCCATATTCCTCGGTCTGGGCGTTGAAGCCGAAGTTGGTGTCGTCGGACTCGCGGATTTTGCCAGCCACAACAGCCCCGTCAACACCGGCGTTATCGGCGATCTGGCGCAGCGGCGCTTCGAGCGCACGGCGCACGATGGCGATACCGGCGTCCTGATCGGCATTGGCACCGGTCACATCGTTCAGTGCCTTGGCGGCCTGAACCAGTGCAACACCGCCACCGACGATGACACCTTCCTGAACGGCCGCGCGGGTCGCATTCAGGGCATCGTCAACACGGTCCTTGCGTTCCTTCACTTCGACCTCGGTGGAACCGCCAACGCGGATCACGGCCACACCACCGGCGAGTTTTGCAACACGCTCCTGCAGTTTTTCGCGGTCGTAGTCCGAGGAGGTTTCCTCGATCTGGGTGCGGATCTGGGCCACGCGGGCTTCGATCTCGGCCTTGTCGCCGCCACCGTCAACGATGGTGGTTTCGTCTTTGGTGATGTGAACCTTCTTGGCCGTACCCAGCATGTCGATGGTGACGGATTCCAGTTTCATGCCCAGCTCTTCGGAGATCACCTGACCACCGGTCAGAATAGCGATATCCTGCAGCATGGCCTTGCGACGATCGCCAAAGCCCGGGGCCTTGACAGCCGCGATTTTCAGGCCGCCGCGCAGTTTGTTGACCACGAGGGTGGCCAGCGCTTCGCCGTCCACATCTTCGGCGATGATCAGCAGCGGCTTGCCGGACTGGATAACGGTTTCCAGCAGCGGAACCATCGGCTGCAGCGAAGAGAGTTTCTTCTCGTGCAGCAGGATCAGGCAGTCTTCGAGGTCGGCAACCATCTTGTCGGGGTTGGTGATGAAGTAGGGCGACAGGTAGCCGCGATCGAACTGCATACCTTCAACCACGTCGGTTTCGGTTTCCAGACCTTTGTTTTCTTCAACGGTGATAACACCTTCGTTGCCCACACGCTGCATGGCGTCGGCAATCTGGCGGCCGATTTCGGCCTCGCCGTTGGCGGAAATGGTGCCGACCTGTGCAACTTCGTCGGAGTCTTTCACTTCGCGGGCCATGCCCTTGATGTTTTCGACAACACTGGAAACGGCAATATCGATACCGCGTTTCAGGTCCATCGGGTTCATGCCGGCGGCAACCGATTTCATGCCTTCGCGAACGATGGCCTGTGCCAGAACGGTCGCGGTGGTGGTGCCGTCGCCGGCAGTGTCATTGGTGCGCGAGGCAACTTCCTTGACCATCTGCGCGCCCATGTTTTCGAACTTGTCTTCCAGCTCGATTTCCTTGGCCACGGATACACCGTCTTTGGTGATGCGCGGGGCGCCGAAGGATTTGTCGATAACCACGTTACGGCCTTTGGGACCGAGGGTTACTTTCACAGCATTGGCGAGGATATCAACACCGGCCAGCATGCGGTTGCGGGCGTCGGTATCGAAACGTACGTCTTTTGCAGCCATTTGGATGCTCCTTTAACAGGTTGTAACAGTCGATCAGGCAATAATGCCGAGAATGTCGTTTTCTTTCATGATCAGCAGCTCTTCACCGTCGATGGTGATTTCGGTGCCGGACCATTTGCCGAACAGGATCTTGTCCCCGGCTTTTACGTCCATGGCGATACGGTTGCCCGCCTCGTCGCGTGCGCCTGCGCCAACAGCAACGATTTCGCCTTCGGACGGCTTTTCCTTGGCGGTATCAGGGATAATCAGGCCGCCAGCGGTTTTTTCTTCGCTTTCGAGGCGGCGAACCACTACACGGTCGTGCAAAGGTGTGAATGCCATTTTGGATGCTCCTTCGAGTATGCCAGAGTTGATGGTGGCTTCGCTTATTAGCACTCGCCACCGATGAGTGATAACACGGATTTAGGCATCATAAATCCCGGAGTCAACAGCCCCGCGCGAAAATTCACGCCTCCGCCGGCCCCGTATCCGCCGGATCGGGGGTGCCATAGGCGGCAAGCCCCGCGTGGCCCTTCGGGGTCAGCATGAACACCCCGCGCGCGACCCGTTCGAACCAGCCATAGTGATCGTCCGCCATGATCCGCGTGGCATTGGGAACGCCGGTGGCGCGGGCAACCCCGGCCCCTTTGCATTCCCCGTTTTGCGCCAGAAACGCGGCGCATTTCAGGGCGTCCTGCCGGTAGGATGTCACGATCCCCGCCCGCGTCGCCCCGCCGGCATTGGGATCCCCGACACGGCGGGCAAATTCGCGCAACAGCCGCCCCTTGCGCTGCTTCGACTTGCGCGGGCGATAGGGAACGGGGTCGGCGAGGACCTCTACAAAGCCATCGCGAAGGCGCACGGTCATCACCCCCAGACCCAGCCGCTTGCACAGATCCAGATTGCCCCGTATCGCCTTGTGGCCTGTATGGGGAACCGCCAGATAGACCGCATCGCTGATCGCCTGACGCGCCACCCCCTGTTGCAGCAGGGCCAGACTGAAACCGGTTTTCAGCTCTACCAGAACCGGATCCTCGTCCCCGCGCAGGGCCATGACATCGACGGCGCCCACCTCGGCCTTGACGCAATAGCCCTGCGATTCCAGAAAGGCCTTCACAGGCGGATACAGATCGGTTTCGCGGGGTTTGGTCATGGGGTCCACCTTCCGGGCCAAAACAGCGTATCAATGCAGGATAAGGGTGACAAGCCCGCGCAAGCGCACTATAAAGCGCGGATTATTGCAGCGCAGCACAGGTAAAGACCATGATCAAGATTTTCGGCCATACGGCCCCCGACACAGACGCAACCGCCTCGGCCCTGATCTGGGCGTGGTATCTGAACGAGATCGCCAAAAAACCGGCGCAGGCCTATGTTCTGGGCGAGCCGAACACAGAGGCCGCCTTTGTTCTGGAACGCTGGGGCTTCAAGCGCCCCGACATCCTGACCGGCATCAACGCCGGCGACCAGGTGGTGATCGTGGACACCAACAACCCCGCCGAACTGCCCGAGGGGATCAATGACGCCGATATCGGCCAGATCATCGACCACCACGCCCTGATTGGCGGGCTAAGCACCAAAAAGCCGGTCAATATCACCATCCGCCCCGTCGCTGCCACCGCTACCGTGATGTACAGCATCATGCGCGCGCCGGCACTGGAACAGATGCCCGACGCAATCAAGGGCCTGATCCTCAGCTGTATTATTTCCGACACGCTGGAATTCCGCAGCCCGACCACCACCCCGCGCGACAAAGAGGTCGCGGAACGGATGGCCAAAGATCTGGGGATCGACATCGCGGAATATGCTGCCGAAATGTTCGCGGCAAAATCGGATATCTCGCATTTCACGGATGCGGAGCTGCTGCGCCTCGATTCCAAGAAATACGAGGTGGACGGCACGAAATTCCGCGTCTCGGTTCTGGAAACCACCCGTCCGGCGACGGTGCTGGAGCGCAAGGAAAGCCTGATCGAAACCATGGCCAAGGTCGCCGCCGAGGACGATCTGGATCAGGTGTTGCTGTTCATCATCGACATCCTGAACGAGGAAGCCACCCTGCTGGTTCCCAACGATCTGGTAAAAACCGTGGCCGAGAAATCCTTTGGCTGCACGGTGGACGGCGACAGCGTGGTGCTGCCCGGTATTGTGTCGCGCAAGAAGCAGATCATCCCGAATCTGAAGGCCTGATACAACATGACGATTATTGCAGACAGCCTTGCGGAAATCTCCGCCCCGTATGATGCGCTTTTTGTGGATTTGTGGGGCTGTCTGCACAACGGGTTGACCCCTTATCCCGCAGCGGTTTCGGCCTTGCAGGGGTTTCGGGCCAGGGGTGGCAGGGTGGTTCTGCTGACCAATTCGCCCCGTCCGCGCGCCGGTGTCATCCGACAGCTGGACCGCATGGGCGTGCCGAAGGATTGTTATGACGAGGTTGCCTCCTCGGGGGATGCCACGCAGGCGGCGATGACGGCGGGGATGGTCGGGCAGAAGCTGTATCACATCGGCCCGCCGCACGACGAAACCTTTTTCCGCGACATTGCGCCGGATGTGGCCGGCCCCGTCACCATCACCCGCGCCCCCTTGTCCGAGGCCGAGGGCATCATCTGCACCGGCCTGTTCGAGGATGACCACGAAACCCCCGAAGATTACCGCGCAACCATTCTGGACGGGGTGAACCGGGGCCTGAAATTCCTGTGCGCCAACCCCGATCTGGTCGTGGATTACGGCGACAAGCGCATCTATTGCGCCGGAGCGCTGGCACAGGCCTACGAGGAAGCCGGGGGCAAGGCGCTCTATTTCGGGAAGCCGCACGCGCCGATCTACCAGCTGGCGCAAAGCCGCCTGACCAATGCCACGGGGCAGGCCGTCGATCCCGACCGCGTTCTTTGCATCGGGGACGGGATCAACACCGATGTTCGCGGCGCTATGGCCGAGGGGATGGACAGTCTGTTCCTGACCGCCGGACTGGCCGCCGAAGATATCCCCTTGCGCGACGGCACACCGGACAGGGACGCGCTGGAAACCTATCTGCAGGCCCATCGCCAAAGCCCGACCTACACGATGGCGTATTTGCGTTAGGGCGCGGATATGCTAGCGTGCTGCATCGCACAACGGAGGCCCCATGAAAACCGGAACCATTTGCATAGACGAGCTGGAAATCGGCATGTCCCGATCGGTGGAAAAAACCATAGGCGACGCCGAGATCGCCATGTTCGCGGAACTGTCCACAGACCATAATCCGGTGCATATGGATGAAACCTATGCGCAAAACACCCTGTTCAAGGGGCGCATTGCCCACGGAATGCTGACCGCGGGGCTGATCTCGGCCGTGATTGGCGAGCAATTGCCCGGGCATGGCACGATCTATATGAAGCAGGACCTGAATTTTCTGGCCCCCGTGCGCCCGAACGACCATGTGGTGGCGACGGTTACGGTGGCGGACATAAACCGCGCGAAACGGCGGGTTACCCTTGATTGCGTCTGCACGGTAGGGGATACCGTTGTTCTGAAGGGCGAGGCGCTGGTTCTGGCCCCGCGCTGCTGAATGCCGGCCATATCGGGGGAAACGATGCAGGTTTACAAACGCTATCAGGATATTCCCGAAACCGCGCGCGGGGCTGTTGTGGCCATGGGCAATTTCGACGGGGTGCATCTGGGACACCAGTCGATTATCGCGCTGGCCCGGGCTGCGGCGGCGCCGCATAATGCCCCCCTCGGGATTGTTACATTCGAGCCGCACCCGCGGGAATTTTTCGCCCCCGACGCCCCGCCCTTTCGCCTGATGCGCGCCGAGACCCGCGCGCACCGGCTGGCAAAACTGGGGATCGACATCCTGTTCGAGCTGCCTTTCAACGCCGATCTTGCCAATCTGGAGGCCGAGGATTTCGCCCGACAGGTGCTGGCCGACGGGCTGGGCGTGCGCCATGTCATCGTTGGCGCCGACTTCCGTTTCGGCAAGGGGCGCAAGGGGGATGCCGATGCCCTGTGCGCCTTTGGCCGGAAATTCGGCTTTGACGTCACCATCGCGCCGCTGGTGTCCGACGAAAAGGGGGACTATTCCTCCACCGCGATCCGCAAAGCCCTGAGCGAGGGCCACCCCGAGGACGCCGCGCGCATCCTTGGCCACTGGCACCGTATCGACGGGGTGGTGGAAAAGGGCGACCAGCGCGGGCGCGAGCTGGGCTTTCCCACCGCCAACCTGTCGCTGGACGGGCTGCATCTGCCGAAATTCGGGGTTTATGCGGTGTTTTTCGACATTCTCGACGGCCCGCACAAGGGGACATTCCGCGGCGCCGCCTCGCTGGGGATCCGGCCGACATTCGGCGTCAACAAACCCAATCTGGAAACCCATCTGTTCGATTTCAGCGGCGATCTTTATGGCGCGCCGGTGTCCGTCGCCCTTGTCGCCTATCAGCGCCCCGAGGAAAAATACGACTCGCTGGAGGCCCTGATCGCCCAGATGAACAGCGATTGCGTGCGCGCGCAGGAAATTCTGGACAAGGCACAGCAGGGCTGATCCGTCTTGCCTTGACGGCAAAAGCGGCGCACACTCGGGCAGACGTGCAACACGGAAAGGGTTTACCATGGGGGCCACGGATGAACTGGCGCGTTTTGTGCGCGATGCCCTGATTGCCGGACACAGCCGCGCGGAAATCTCCGACGCCCTGATACAGGCCGGATGGTCGGAACACGAGCGGGATGCGGCTTTGGACGCCTATGTGGACGGGGATTTCCGCCCGCCCGTTCCACGCCCGCGCCCCTATGTTTCGGCAAAGGATGCGTTTTTATACGGGCTGATGTTTGTCGCCCTCGGAATTTCCGCCTTTAGCCTGAACAACCTGCTGTTTGCGCTGATCCACCTCTGGCTGCCGGAA